>NZ_JBXWSH010000010.1:0-122618 GCF_059613325.1 Ruegeria sp. BHSA191 | reverse complement strand
GATCGCCCAGATGCAGGCCCATGCCGATGCGGATCTCGGGGCTGTTTTCCGCGGCCAACTTCTGGTTGAACCGCTGCAGGGCCCGGCTGATATTTGCGGCGGACTTCAATCCGGCTCGGGCCGAACTGGCCGAATCCGCCGTTTCGTAGACCGCCAGCAACCCGTCGCCCATGTATTTGTCGACGGTGCCCCCGTCGGCGGTGATGGCCGGAACGATCGCATCGAAGAACCGGTTCAACAGAAACACGATGTCGTAGGGCAGTTGCCCGGTAGTGCGCGCCGTAAAGCCGCGCATGTCGAGAAACAGCACGGCCAGTTTCCGTTCCTGCCCGTGGCTGGCATGGGCGCGTTGCCGCCCGCCGTCGGGCCGGAACACCCGGAACACGGTCAGCGGATCCTGGGGGCGGACCTGGCAGGCGAGGCGCGTGCGTTCGGCGGCTCCAACAGCCTTCAGGCTGCGCGCCTCGGACGAGCTGGGCGCGGGCAGCCGGTCCGCGCCGTCTTCGACGATCACCCGGCAGGTGGTGCATCGCCCTTTGCCGCCGCACAGGGCGGTATGGGGAACGCCGTTGGCCCGCGAGATTTCCAGCAGGGTCAGCCCTTTTTCCGACACCACCTCGGGGCCGTCCACATAACGCACCCGGACCGAATGCCGCCTGCGCCATATCTTGCGCCCGAAATGCACCGCGAGCGCCGCGCCCAGCGCCACCCAGAACACCATCAGCGCGTTGTCTTTCACTCTGAGCATGGTTTCAAAGGCTTCGGGGCGGGGCCAGTTGTAATGTTCGATATACTGCTCGCGCAGGTCGGGAACGGCGAAATCGGCCCAGATGCGCCGCCCCTCGGTCAGCAGGCCGGCCAAGGCAAAGCCGGGAATGAACACGGCGACGCCGATCAGATAGGGCACCAGCTTGCCCCACCAGCGGGTCAGTCTCAGCCACATGTGCAGCCCGATGCAGCCGTGGATCCAAACCACCAGCATCAACGTGCTCTGCATCCAGATGGCCACGTTGGGCCACATCAGGATGATGATGTAACCCATCTCGTCATTGACGCCGAAAACCTCATGCGCATAGCGCGTGTGCACGATATGCGAGATCAACTGTAGGGGGATCAACAGTCCCAGCACCACTTGCAGGGCTGTTTGAAAAGGCATGCGCAGCGTCCGGCGCCGGGCGATCGACACCAGGGCAAGCCCGGCATGGGTCAACAGTGCAGAATACAGCAGAACGCCGCCCAGAACATGCCGGGTGACCTGCTGCCGCGCATCCTGCATCCCGTGCAGGTGGTCGGTGTGAAACAGACCCAGCCCTATATTCAGGAAATGAAAGAAGGCGAAGGTGAACAGAACCAAGCCGCTAGCGATGCGCAGGCGGGTCGTCCAACTGCCCTGCCAAAGAGGGTTGCCCAATCTATCACCCGTTTCTTACGTGCGTGCCGTAAGTCTGCGGCGCGGGGGTACCCCGGGTCAAGCGTAGGGCAAAACGAAAAAAAAACGCGGCACCTGCGTGCCGCGTTTTAGGGGTTATTCCTGTTCGGCCAGGAACCGTTCGGCATCCAGCGCCGCCATGCAGCCCATTCCGGCCGAGGTCACCGCCTGCCGATACACATGGTCGGTCAGGTCGCCGGCCGCGAACACGCCGGGGATCGAGGTCTGCGTGGTGCCGGGTTTGGTTTTGACATAGCCGCCCATATGGGTTTCCAGCACGTCCTTGACCAGCTCGTTGGCGGGCGCGTGGCCGATGGCGACGAACACACCCTTGCAGGGGATCTCGGTGATCTCGCCGGTCTTGACGTTTCTCACCCGCACGCCTTCGACGCCCAGCGGATCCTCGGTGCCGAACACCTCTTCCAGTTCGTGGAACCACAGCGGCTCGATCTTTTCGTTCTTGAACAGGCGGTCCTGCAGTATCTTTTCGGCGCGCAGCTCGTCCCGGCGGTGGATCAGCGTGACCTTGCTGGCGAAATTGGTCAGGAACAGCGCTTCTTCCACGGCGGTGTTGCCGCCGCCGATCACCACGATCTCCTGCCCACGGTAGAAGAAGCCGTCACAGGTGGCGCAGGCCGAAACACCGAAGCCCTTGAATTTCTCCTCCGACGGCAGCCCCAGCCATTTGGCGCGCGCACCGGTCGCCAGGATCACCGCGTCGGCAGAATAAATCGTGCCGCTGTCACCCTTGGCGGTGAAAGGACGTTTGGACAGGTCCAGGTCGTTGATGATGTCACCGATCACCTCGCAGCCCATGGCCTTGGCGTGATCCTGCATGCGCACCATCAGATCCGGGCCCTGAACCTCGGTGTCGCCGGGCCAGTTTTCGACCTCGGTGGTGGTGGTCAACTGGCCGCCCGGCTCGATGCCCTGCACCAGAATCGGGTTCAGCATCGCGCGGCTGGCATAGATGCCCGCGGTGTATCCGGCAGGCCCCGATCCGATGATAAGAACCTTTGTGTGTCGTGTCTCGGCCATGGAATCCCCACTCGAATTTGCCTGTGCCCGTCGCGGGCGCCGGACCTCGATATAGCGGTGGCATCGCACGGCTTAAAGCCCCTTCCTGTCACGCCTGCGTCAGGCGGGGCGGGCAGGGTCGGCGCGAAAAGAAAATTGCGCAGATGCGAAAGAATATTGCGCGCAGCCTGGGTGCTGATATAAGAACCGAAAAATTCAGGAGCACCGCATGGTCACGACACGGCTGGATGAGATCGACCGAAAGATCCTTGCAGAATTGCAGGCGGATGGGCGAATGACCAATGTCGAACTGGCAAAACGCGTTGGAATTTCAGCGCCGCCCTGCCTGCGCCGCGTGCGCACGCTCGAGGAGGCCGGGTACATCCGCGGCTACCACGCCGAGGTCAACGCCCGCGAGCTGGGATTCGAAGTTCAGGTTTTTGCGATGGTGGGACTGGAAAGCCAGGCCGAGGCGGAACTGCGGGCGTTCGAAGACCGCTGCCGCGACTGGCCGCTGGTCCGGGAATGCCACATGCTGAACGGCGAGGTCGACTTCATCCTGAAATGCGTAGCCCCTGACCTCAGCAGTTTTCAACAGTTCCTGACGGGCGAGTTGCTGACCACGCCGAACGTGGCCAGCGTCAAGACCTCGCTTGTCATCCGCGGCGCCAAGGACGAACCGGGCGTCCCGTTCGACGTGCTGGAAGAACGGATGAACCGGACGGCGTGACCCCGGCCTGCGCCGTTTGCGGTGCGCAAGGCGGCAAGATAGCGGCGATGGCCAACGAAATGGCCCAACTGATCAAGATCTGCATGTTTCCCCCACTTTGATGCAGTTTTAAGTAGTAAGTAGATTGTTCAGGCGATGATCGAGTCCATTTCTCCGTCTCGAGCGCGTTCCATGGCCAGCGGTCCGAAGTCGTTGATTGAATGGACATGCGCGAACAGATTGAGATAGACCGCCCGCAAGGCGGGGGTCATCATCCGCAAAGCCGTCAGGCCGGGGTGATAGGTTTCGAACTGCAGGCCGTCCACGTTGATCACCGCATGGCGCCGAAGGCAGATGTGGAACAACTCGACTGGGGTCGGCGGCAAGGTCTCGATCACGTTCATGCCGTCCTGGAATTCATCCACTGGGGTCAGCATCGGCTGACCGTTGTTCAGGTGCCGCAAATGCGCGGGTGTGGCCAAAAGGCGTGCCGCGGGCCCTGCGATTACGCCGGATTGCGGTTTTTGCAGCCCGAAGGCGTCGGCCATGATCCGCGTCAGCGGGCGGGTTCGGCCCCGCGCGTCGGGACGCCCCGGGATCAGGGTGACCGACCCTTTCCATAGAACCGTCTGCGATGTCCCGTCATGGGTCAGCACCGTGTCGCCAGGCAGCAGATCCTCAATTGCCAAAGGCCCGTGTTCAGTCTCCAGCAGCGACCCGCGGGAAAACGCGCAGAAGGCGTCTTCGAAGACCGGTAGAGCGGGCGCGATATGCCTGGTTTGCGAAATGTCGCCATTTGCCAGCAGGGCGCTGACTTCGTAGCGGCGCAGCTGCGGCCGGGGCGCGTGGCCGGGCTGATCGCCACTTTGCGTCAACGGTGCTGTTTCAATAGCGTTTCTCGCTGCGCGCATCAGAGAATTTGGAAAAGTCATGAAATCTTGATCCTCTCAAATGACCATCTGGGCGATTGCAGCGTGGCCGCATTCGCGTCTGACGGTTCGTATTCCTGTCTCGAGGAGTGATACGTGGCCCGGCAACAACCCGCGCAGGCAGTGCAGAAAATACACGTCATACATTCGGTCAAATCATTGACCCCCCAGACAAACTCGTAAACCGCGGACGAAATTGTCCACGCACTCATGCCCCTGGCACATTTCTCCGCGCGTTCAGTGCGCGGACGGCACATCCGGTCGGGGCAGGCCCGAGATGCGCCGGCGACCATGGGCAGGCAGCTTGCCCAGGATCGCTGTCCGGATCAGGACTGCAGTGCCAGACGGCGCGCAACCCTGACGGATCTGCTGGACACCCGTTTCCAGGGCATTTCCAGCTTTTGGTTCGATGTCGCGGCTATGACGCCGCGAAGAAAACGCGATTTCGACTTCATGTCACATCCTGCGCAGTTTTGTGGGGATCACCCGTTTCCCGCTGAGAATTCCGGACCATTGCGGCACTGATATGGCCGCACTGGGATCAATTGGAGATGGGATGTGTTTGGTCTTTACGCGCCTCTTTTTTTATCGGTCAGCCATACGGACGAGGCCCCGCGTCCAAAGCTTTGATAACCGTCCGAAAACTCTTCTGATTCCGCCTTCGATGTTTTCACGGAATTGTGGCGAAAAGGGGGCGTCGGAACAAATTTTCGCCGAAGTCTACAGCCGGATCGCAGAGATCAGTCGCCCGTAATCGGCTTCGCCCGCATGGGTCGCGCGTCGATAGGAATAAAACCGCTCCGGGTCGGAATAGGTGCAGTGGCGCGTCCATTCGGCATGCCCGACGCCGGCCCGCCGCAGCCGGTGCAGCCCAAAGGCCGGCAGGTCGAACAGCATCCGGTCACCTTGGCCATTCGCGAAAAAGCGGGTGTTGTCAGGATCATCGGCGATGAAATCGTCCAAAAATTCGGGGCCTACCTCATAGGCGCGTTGCGAGATCGTGGGCCCGATCACCGCCCGAATGTTTGCTCGTCGGGCGCCCAGCGTCTCCATCGTGTCGAGCGTGGCCTCGAGCACGCCTTCCAAAGCGCCGCGCCAGCCGGCATGGGCGGCGCCGATCACGTTTGCTTCAGGATCGGAAAACAGCACCGGTTGACAGTCGGCGGTCAGTACAGTCAGGGCCAGACCCGGCGTGGCGGTCACGATCGCGTCGGCCTTGGGTTTGTCGCCAAGGATCGGTCCTTCGATCGTGACGACGGCAGGCGAATGTACTTGGTGAACACCGATCAACGCCTCGGGCGCGATCTCCATCGCAGCGGCCACGCGGCGGCGGTTCAGCGCGACCGCCTCGCTCTGGTCCGAGGACCCCAGCCCACAGTTCAGTCCCGCAAATATGCCCGACGATGCGCCGCCGCGGCGGCTGAAGAAACCGTGTCGAACAGGTGAAAGCAAGTCCGAGGTCAGAATTTCCAGTGTCATGGCTCGAGTCCCGGTGGCGGTGCTGCGGGCTTGCAGTACAGGCCCAGCACCTTGAACAGGTTTCCCATTTCCTCGGGGTGCGTCAACCGTCGATGTGCGGCGACCAGCATGTTCAGCGCATCGCCCGTCAGCGGGCCTGCCAAAGTCTGCGCACGCTGGGTGATGCCCAGCCGTTCAAGGAACACCCCTTGCGGCGTCAGCCGGGTATGGGCGCAGCCCGCGGCGCGGGCGGCCTGGGCCAGCAGCTCGAAGTCCACATGGGCCGTCAGATCGGCCTGGCCGGGGCTGGCCAGCGGGTCGGCCCGTTCGTGTCCCTTCAGGGCCTGGAACGTGTCGCCCAGCGAAAGCCAGTCGCCATAGTCGATGATCAGGCCCACGCCGCCATGGGTGCGGATCCGGCGGGCGATTTCGGTGACGACGGGAACAGCGGCGGCACAGAGTTCGACCAGATCGCCATCCCGCGTGTCCTCGAGCCGCGCGGTCAACGCCGGCTGCGCTGCCCGTGCGCCTAGGCCAAAGGCCAGATCGTCGCCCTTGAGCCCCACCAGGCGCTCGCGCCAGCCGTCGCCGTCGCGCAGGAACTGGCGGATGGGCAGGGCGTCAAAGAACTCGTTGGCCACCAGGTATAGGGGCAGGTCCGGCAACGCGCCAACCTGTACGATCCAGTCCGGCGCGTGCCCCGCCAGCGCCTCGGCCTGCAGGCCGCGCAGCACCGGCGACGCCTCGAGCAGCACCACCTGTGCCGCGTCGTGAAACCCCGGTACCCCCTTGGTGGCCCGCAGGATGTCGGCCATCAACGTGCCGCGCCCGGGGCCGAGTTCGGCCAGCGCAAACCGATCCGGCTTGCCCTGGTCGATCCAGGCTTGGGCCAGGCACAACCCGATCAGTTCCCCGAACATCTGGCTGATTTCGGGGGCGGTGACGAAATCGCCCTGCGCGCCCAGAGGGTCGCGGGTGGAGTAGTAGCCGTAAGTCGGATGCAGCAGGCACTCGGCCATGTAGTCGGCGATGCTCATCGGCCCGTCCTGCCGGATGCGGGCAATCAGATGGTCTCGCAGGTTCATCCCGCCCTCCGGGCGCGTAGCGCGAACCACAGGCCGAGCGCGATCATCGGCAGGGACAACAACTGGCCCATGGTCAGGCCATAGCCGCCGACATGCAAGGCCAGACCCAGCGGGTTGCCGGGCGAGACGAATTGGGCATCGGGCTGGCGAAAGAACTCGACGATGAATCGCGACGCACCATAGCCCGCCAGGAACACGCCCATAACCCGGCCCGGCCAGTGAAACGCCCCGCGCCGATAGACCAGCCACAAAAGAAGCGCGCCCAACAGCAGCCCTTCGAGCGCGGCCTCGTACAGTTGCGAGGGATGGCGGGCGCATAGCCCGACGGCTACGTTGGCGCAATCCTGCGCCTCCGTTCCCGGAAAGATCACCGCCCAAGGCAGGTCGCTGGGTCGGCCCCATAACTCGGCATTGACGAAATTGGCCAGCCGCCCCAGCAGCAGCCCAGGCGGCACGGTGTGCGCGATCAGGTCGGCCAGCGGCAGAATCGGCACCGTGTTGCGCCGCGCATACAGATATGCGGCGGTCACCACGCCCAACAGCCCGCCATGGAATGACATGCCGCCCTGCCACACTTTCAGAATGTCCAGCGGATGGCTCAGATAATATCCCGGCTGATAGAACAGCACGAAACCCAGCCGACCACCCAGGATCACGCCCAGGATGATCCAGGTGATCAGGTCCTCCAATTGCTCGGGGCGCATCGGCGGGGTCTGATGGGGCCACAGGGCCGGGCGCCGCAGCGCCATCAGCGCCATGCGCCACGCGATCAGGATGCCGGCGATATAGGCCAGCGCATACCACCGCAGCGCGAATTCCACCCCGAAGGCGGAAATCGAGAACAGCTCGGGCGACAAATCGGGAAAGTTCAAAACAGCCTGCATGTGCGTCTCATTGCCCGGGGTTCGCGGGGCAAGTCAACCTTGAGCCCGCGCCCCTGATCCCCCATATAGGGGTCAACCGCGATACCGGAGAAGTGACATGCAGACCCGCAACAAGTTTCTGGACGATATGTCCCAGCTGATGACCAACGCGATGGGTGTGGCCCAGGGCGCGCGGGAAGAGGCCGAGAATGCGATGAAGTCGCTGCTCGACCGTTGGCTGGCCGATCGCGATTTCGTCACGCGTGAGGAATTCGAAGCCGTCCGCGCCATGGCCCAGAAGGCGCGCGAAGAGAACGCCGCGCTCGAGGCGCGCATCGCCGCGCTGGAGGCCAAGCTGGACAAGTAAGCCAGGTCGGGGCGCTCCGCGCCCGAATCCCTAGTCAAAAACTTCGGAAAAAACGCTCCTTTTCGCAGGGTCCGGGCCGGGATCCTGCGGTGAGGTGAATCTTGCCGTCAGTTGAGCATAAATCAAGACAAACCTGCGATTGCCGCCAATATTTTGATCGCCGTTGCCATCCATCCACAACTTATTGCTGTTATCCCCAAGTTTGGGGGTTGTCAGAGTCCGGCCTGCAGCGCACCATATTTAGTACAGGCCAAAGGGGGAAGCCCGGCTTGTAGAGCAGGCAACTAGCGCTGGGGCGCTGCCAGCCCCGAAATGCTAGATTTTCAGTGAGGTGGCATCATGGCCCTGTCCGAGCATTTTCTGGAAGAAGACCTTCATCCGATCGACATTGTCGAACATCTGGCCGAGCATCACGACTGGGATTTCGACCGGATCGGCGACGACCAGATCGCCATGGCGGTCGAAGGCCAGTGGCGCACCTACTCGATCACCCTGGCTTGGTCCAATTACGACGAAACGTTGCGCATGGTCTGTTCGTTCGAGATGGAGCCGCCGTCCGACCGGATTGGTGATCTGTACGAACTGCTGAATCACATGAACGATCAATGCTGGGCCGGGGCCTTCACCTATTGGGCCAACCAGAAGCTGATGGTCTATCGGTACGGCTTGGTTCTGGCGGGCGGCCAGTCGGCCAGCCCCGAGCAGATCGACACGATGATCACCGCCGCCGTCCTGAGCGCCGAGCGCTACTATCCGGCGATCCAGCTGGTGACCTGGGGCAACCGCAGTGCCGAAGAGGCGATGCAAGTCGCCATTGCAGAGGCTTACGGCCGCGCGTAAAGCTTTGCCCTGAACCGCAAAAGCAGGGGAGGGGCGATCATGGACATGTCACGCGTCGCAGATCAGGGGCTGGTGCTTCTGGGATGTGGCAAGATGGGGTCGGCCATGCTGGCCGGCTGGCTGGACCACGGATTGCCCGCCGCCTCGGTCTGGGTGGTCGACCCGAACCCCTCGGATTGGCTCAGGGCGCAGGGGGTCAACCTGAACACTGCGCTGCCCGAATCCCCAGCGGTGGTTCTGGTGGCGGTCAAGCCGCAGATGATGGGTGATGCGCTGCCGGCGATCCAGGCGCTGGGCGGGGGCGGCAGCCTGTTCATCTCGGTCGCCGCGGGGACCCAGATCGCCAGTTTTGAAAAAGCGCTGGGCGCGAATACGCCGATCGTGCGCGCCATGCCCAACACGCCGGCGGCGATCCGGCAGGGCATCACCGCGCTGATCGGCAACAATCATGCCTCGGAGGACGACATGATCTTGGCCGAGGGCCTGCTGTCGGCCGTAGGCCAGACGGTGCGCCTTCAGGACGAAGGCCAGATGGATGCGGTGACCGGTCTCAGCGGTTCGGGTCCGGCCTATGTGTTTCACCTGATCGAAACCATGGCCGCCGCCGGTCAGGCCAACGGTCTGCCCGCCGATCTGGCGCTGCACCTGGCCAAGGCCACGGTGGCCGGGGCCGGGGCGCTGGCCATGGCGGCCGAGGAAGACCCCGCGCAGCTGCGCATCAACGTCACCTCGCCCAACGGCACCACGCAGGCCGCACTCGAGGTGTTGATGGACCCGGAAACCGGCTTTCCGGCGCTGCTGAAGCGCGCCGTCACCGCTGCCACTGAACGCTCGAAGGAGCTGTCGCATGAGTGAGATTTCCTTCGACGATTTCCTCAAGGTCGATATCCGCGTGGGCGAGGTGATCCGCGCCGAACCTTACCCCGAGGCGCGCAAACCCGCGATCAAGATGTGGATCGATTTCGGTGAAGAGATCGGCGAACGCAAGACTTCGGCCCAGGTCACCGCGCATTACAAGCCGGAAACGCTGGTGGGCAAACAGGTGCTGGCGGTCGTGAACTTTCCGCCGCGCCAGATCGGCCGGTTCATGTCCGAGGTTCTGGTGCTGGGCCTGCCTGACGAAAACGGCGAGATCGTTCTGATCGGGCCCGACGGCAAGGTGCCGTTGGGCGGGCGGATGCACTGATGAAATTGTGGATCACCCGCCCCATGCCGCCTGCGGTCACCGACCGCGCCCGCACCGAATACGGCGCCGTAATCCGCGACAGCACCGCGCCGTTGGACCCCGACGAGTTGCTCTATGCCCTGCGCGCGTTCGACGTTGTGATCCCGACGTTGGGCGACCTGTTTTCCGCCCGCGTGTTCGAGCATGTGCCCCAGCCGCGCTGCCGGCTGCTGGCCAATTTCGGCGTGGGCTTCAACCATATTGACGTGGCCGCCGCGCGCGCGGCCGGGGTGCAGGTCACCAACACGCCCGGCGCGGTGACCGACGCCACCGCTGACATCGCAATGACCCTGCTGTTGGCCACGGCGCGCCGCGCGGGCGAGGGCGAACGGTTGGTCCGGTCGGGTGCGTGGCAGGGCTGGCACCCGACCCAGATGCTGGGCCATCATGTGACGGGCAAGCGGGTCGGCATCGTCGGCATGGGCCGGATCGGGCAGGCCATTGCGCGGCGCTGCCATTTCGGGTTCGGCATGCAGGTCGCCTATCATTCGCGCAGCCCGAAGACGCTGGACTTTCCCGCGGACTGTGCTTCTGATCTTTCTGGGCTTGCCTCGGCAGTCGATTTCCTGGTGATCGCGGTCCCCGGTGGGGTCGAGACATTCCACCTGATCGACGGCGCGGTGCTAGCGGCGATGCGCCCCTCTGCCATCCTGATCAACATCGCTCGCGGCGAAGTAGTGGACGAGACCGCGCTGATCCATGCGCTTCAGGCGCGTCAGATCGCCGGGGCGGGGTTGGATGTCTATGAGTTCGAGCCCGCCGTGCCGGAGGCCCTGCGCGACATGGAAAACGTGACCTTGCTGCCGCATCTGGGGACCGCGACCGAAGAGGTGCGCACCGACATGGGGCACATGGCACTGGACAACGTGGCGGCCTTTGTTGCGGGGCGTCCGCTGCCGAACCCGGTCTAGGCGCCCACAGCCTCACGCCAGTGTCTGCGGCACAGCGAGACATAGGTCTCGTTTCCGCCGATCTGCACCTGCGCGCCTTCGGTAATGGCGCGGCCATTTTCGTCCTGGCGGATCACCATCGTGGCCTTGCGCCCGCATTTGCAGATGGTGCGCACCTCGCGCATTTCATCCGCCAGCGCCAGCAGGGCGGCAGAGCCGGGAAACAGCTTGCCCTGGAAATCCACCCGCAACCCATAGGCCAGCACCGGCACGTTCAGGTCATCGACCGCGCGCGCCAGTTGCCAGACCTGGGTTTCGGACAGAAACTGCGCCTCGTCCACGAAGACACAGGCCACCGGCCCTTGGTCCAGCCGGTCGCGAACCATTGCGAACACGTCATCCTCGGGGCGGAACGTGTCGGCCTGGGCCGAAATCCCGATCCGCGAAGCGATGCGCCCCATCCCTGCACGTCCGTCGATGGCGGCGGTCATCAGATAGGTGTCCATGCCACGCTCGCGATAGTTGTGCGAGGCCTGCAGCAACACTGTCGATTTGCCCGCGTTCATGGTTGAGTAGTTGAAGTACAGCTTGGCCATGGCCCGGGTCTAATCGGACGCGTCGGCGCGGGCAAGCGGTCAGTTCCGGCCGCGATGCCGGGGGAAGGTCGACGCCGCCGTTGCGATTGCAGAGGCAGAGCTTGGCTCTTGGGGATGGATTACCTCGTGCACGCAACAGCGACACCGCCGGTCGCAATTCGACCGAACCTTTCGCAAAGCCAATCAGATTGGCTTTGCTTGTACTCATTACCGGCTGAATATTGCCGCCACTCACTCAGATATCCCTTGGTTCTGCGAGGGATGGCAAACTTATGGCATTTCAAAGATTATTCCTGTATGGGAATTATTCCTACCCTTTCCCCGGAGTGGACAGCCGGGAGGGCAATGTCGAAGACTCGGGGAAGAACATGGCGGATATCGGGCCTTATCTGAAGAAACACACCGAAGCCCTGGTCAAGGATGTCGGCATCGAGGCGGCATGCGAGATCACCGGAAAGTCGAAGGCAACTCTGGGCCGGTATTATTCGGACAATCCCGAGCACGCCGACAGGTTCATGCCCGTCGATGCGGTGGCCCGGCTCGAGGCGGTCGCGACCTATCCGCATGTGACCTCGGCGCTGGCCGATCTGAAGAACATCACCCTGTCCTATGACGAGCGAAATTCACAGCGCAGCCGCACGGGCGGTGTCAACTCGGACGTGATCGCGCTCAGCCAGCGTTTCGCTATGCTGATGACTGAATACCAGTCGGCGATCGAGGATGGGATCATTACCGTGAACGAGGCCAAGCGCCTGCTGAAGGAAACCTCGATGCTGCAGCAGGTGCTGATCGAAATGAAGCTGCATCTGGAAGAAGAAAGCGTCAGCTAACGTCCGTCTGGGCAGGTTGCGCCCTGCGGCCTTCGTCCCTGACGTGACGAAGCGGCCCGCTTGGGCCGACCTCGCCGAGTCAGGCCCCTTTAAGCGTGGCGTTTGACCAGGACGGACCCCACCGAATACCCCGCCCCAAATGAACAGATCAGGCCGATGTCACCGTCCTGCAGGTCGTCGGAGTATTTGGAGAACGCAATAATCGATCCGGCCGACGAGGTGTTGGCATAGTCCTGCAGAATGTTGGGCTGTTCGCCCGGCTCAGGTTCGCGGCCCAGGACCTTCTTGCCGATGAAGTCGTTCATCGTCTTGTTGGCCTGATGCAGCCACAGGCGCCTCAGATCGCTGCTTTGGATGCCTTCGGCGGCCATGTGGTCGCTGATGTGCTTGCTGACCATCGGCAGCACTTCCTTGAACACCTTGCGTCCGTTCTGCATGAACTGCATGTCGCGGCGATCCTTCAGCCCGTCGGGCCGGGTGCGCCGCAGAAAACCGTTGTTGTTGCGGATGTTGTTGGAAAACTCGGTCGCGCAGCGGGTCGACAGGATCTCGAAATGCGGGCCTTTGGCATCCTCGATCCGTTCGATCAGAGTCGCCGTGGCCACGTCGCCGAAGATGAAGTGGCAATCCCGGTCGCGCCATTCCAGGTGCCCCGAGCAGATCTCGGGGTTGACCACCAGCGCCGCCCGCACGGACCCAGACCGGATCATGTCGGCTGCCGCCTGGATGCCGAACGTGGCCGAGGAACAGGCCACGTTCATGTCGAACCCGAACCCGGTGATGCCCAGCTCTTTTTGGATTTCGATGGCGATGGCGGGATAGGCCCGTTCATGGTTCGACGCGGCACAGATCACCAGATCGACATCCGCCGCCGTCCGCCCCGCTTGGGCTAGCGCCTTGTTGCAGGCGTCCAGTGCCATCTCGGTCATGATGCCCGGCTCGTCATCGCTGCGCTGGCGCAGCAGGGGGTGCATCACCTCGGGGTCCAGCACGCCGGTCTTGTCCATGACGTACCGGTTTTCGATGCCGGATGCCTTGACGATGAACTCTTCCGAGGAATGCTGCATCGGCTCCATCTCGCCGGCGGCGATGGCCTCGGCATTGGCGGCGTTCATCTTGTCCGCATAGGCGTTGAAGGCTTTGACCAGCTCGGCGTTGGTGATGACGTTTTCGGGCGTGAAAACCCCGGTACCGGTGATTGCGGGCGTATACATGTCGGGTCCTGAACGTTTCGGATTCGCCCAAAATGCAGTCACAACGCCCCCAGATCAAGAGAGGTTGACCCAAGGGAATCAAGCGTGGAAACCAAACTTTAACTTCAAGTCTTGAATAGTTCATTAGTTGAAGTATATGACCGCCTGATCCGTGCGGAGAAGAACATGACGACAGAAATCGGCCAGCGGCTGTCCAGCCTGACGCCCGAGATCCAGGCGATGATGGGCGTCTATGCGTTGTACTGGAAGCTGGAAGAAAGCTTTGCCAGCATCGAAACCGACCTCAGTCAGCAGGAATGCCACATGCTGGTCAAGCTGGACGAGCCCAAGCGCATGGGCGTGCTGGCGGCTGACATGCTGACCGTGCCGTCGACGATCACCGCCACGGCGGACGCGTTGGAGCGCGCAGGCTATCTGACCCGTCAGCCCGACCCCAGCGATCGCCGGGCCTGGCTGCTGGTGCTGACCGACAAGGGCACCGAGACCCGTAACATGCTGGTCGCCACCGCCGGAGAGCTTTTTCGCAGCGCCTCTGGCCTGAACGACGCCGAAACCGCCGAATTTGCCCGACTTGCCTGCAAGATCCGGGCCAACATCTTGAAAACGGGAATACCCGAGGGACTGACGAAATGAAGCTGCTGACTTCTCTGGGTCTTGCCCTGGCCTTTGTGGCCACGCCGATCGCCGCGCAGGAAGCGGTGAAACCCGTGAAACTGATGGTGGTGCAGGAAACCGCCCCTGGTTTCTCGCGGCAATTCTTCGGCCGTGTGGCTGCGCGCCAGACCGTGGACCTGGCGTTTCAGGTGGGCGGCCAGATCTTGGAACTGCCCGTCAACGAAGGCTTCGAGGTTCCCAAGGGCGGCCTGATCGCCCGGCTGGATCAGGAGCCGTTCGAGCTGGCGCTGGATCGCGCCAAGCTTCAGAAGGAACAGGCCGACCGCACGCTTGCGCGCCTGTCGCGCCTGCGCGGCACCACCGCCAGCGAGGTCGCCGTCGATGATGCCGAAACCGCCGCGCAACTGGCGGCCATCGCCGTGCGCGACGCCGAATACAACCTGGAACATGCCACCCTGACTGCGCCATTCGATGCACTGGTTTCGCGGCGCGAGGTCGAGAATTTCACCACCGTTTCGGCCGGCACCCCGATCGTGCGCATCCATGACATGTCGGAACTGCGCATCGAGGTGGACGTGCCCGAAATCCTGTTCCAGCGCACCAGCCAGGAGGATGGATTCACCATCACCGCGAAATTCCCGGCCAGCGATCAAGTGTTCCCGTTGGAAATCCGCGAATTCGACGCCGAAACATCCAGCGTCGGTCAGACCTTCCGCATCCAGTTCGGCCTGACGCCGCCCGAAGGGTTGCGGATACTGCCCGGCTCATCGGTCACGGTGAACGTCAAAGTCGATGACAAACGCACCGGCACCATCGTGCCCCCCACCGCCATCGTTCCCGACGCCGAGGGCAATCTTGGCGTGATGGTGTTTTCGCCCGCGGGCGCCGACGAAGGAACCGTCAAATGGGTTCCGGTCACGGTCGAGCCCACCCAATCGGGCGACGTGCGGGTGCTGACCGGCCTTTCGGATGGGGATGAGATCGTCGTCGCGGGCGGCGCGGTTCTGACCGACGGGCAGACCGTCCGGCGTTTTGCCGGCTTTGCCAACTGAAGGGGGCGACGATGAATATCGCACGCGCCTCGATCGACAGGCCGATCCAGACTTGGCTGATCATCCTGGTCACCTTGCTGGGCGGCATCTGGGGCTTTTCCGCGCTGGGCCGGCTGGAAGACCCGGCCTTTACCATCAAGAACGCCGTCATCATCACCAGCTATCCCGGCGCAACCGCCGAGCAGGTCGCAGAAGAGGTCTCGGAGCCGCTGGAATCCGCCATCCAGCAGATGGGCGAGGTCGATGTCATCACCTCGGTCAACCGCCCCGGCCAGTCGCTGATCGAGGTCGAGATCAAATCCACCTATGACGGGTCCGAACTGCCCGACATCTGGACCCGCCTGCGGGCCAAGGTGCGCGATGCGTCGCGCGGTCTGCCCTCGGGGGTCAGCGCGCCGTTCGTCAATGACGGGTTCGGCGACGTGTTCGGCCTGTTCTATGCCGTCACCGCCGAAGGGTTCACCGACGCGGAAAAACACGAACTGTCCACCTTTCTGCGCCGCGAATTGCTGACGGTCGAAGGCGTGGCCGATGTCGAGGTGCAGGGCCTGCCGGACGAGGCGATCTTCATCGAGCCTGACCTTGCCATTTCGGTCAACCAGAATGTTCCGCTGACCGCGATCAACGAGGCTATCGCCAACGCCAACTCGGTTCAGGAATCGGGTACCCTGCGGGCCGAGGATCACCGAACCACGATACTGACGGCGGACGGGTCCGACAGCGTGTCGGAAATCGCCGGGCTGTCGGTCGGCTCGCAAGGGCAGGTGATCAACCTGTTCGACATGGCCAATGTCTATCGCGCCCGCCAGACCGATCCCGACATCCTGATCCGCTTCAATGGGGTCGAGGCATTCACCCTAGGCATCGCCGGCCTGTCGACCGAGAACATCGTCGAGGTCGGCAAACGCGTCGACGCCAAGCTGGCCGAACTGGACGTGGAAATCCCCGCCGGGGTGGAAATTCTGCCCATCTACCAGCAGCATGTGGTGGTCGAGCAGGCCTCGAACGATTTCCTGGTCAACCTGGCCATGTCGGTGGCCATCGTGGTGGTGGTGCTGGGCATCTTCATGGGCTGGCGCGCGGCCGTCGTCGTGGGATCGACCTTGCTTTTGACGGTGGTGGGCACACTGCTGTTCATGGCGGTGTTTTCCATCGAGATGGAGCGCATCTCGCTGGGCGCGCTGATCATCGCGATGGGGATGCTGGTCGACAACGCCATCGTGGTGGCCGAAGGGATGCAGATCGCGATGCTGCAGGGCAAGAACTCGCGCGATGCCGCAGACGAGGCCGCCTCCAAGACCCAGATCCCTTTGCTAGGGGCCACGGTCATCGGCATCATGGCCTTTGCGGGAATCGGGCTCAGCCCGGATGCGACGGGCGAATTCCTGTTCTCGCTGTTTGCGGTGATCGGCATTTCGCTGCTGCTCAGTTGGGTTCTGGCGATCACGGTCACGCCGTTGTTGGGGCACTATTTCTTCAATCAGGGTAAAGAGGGAGAGATCGACGCATACAGTGGCCTTCTGTTCCGCCTTTATGGCGCGACGCTGGCCTGGGCGCTGCGGTTCCGCTGGCTGGTGGTGGCCGGGCTGGTGGGCATCACAGTGGCCTGTTATGCGGGTTTCGGGCTGATGAAGCAGCAGTTTTTCCCCAACTCGAACACGCCGCTGTTCTTCGTGCATTACAAGCTGCCGCAGGGCACCCCGATCGACCGAACGGCCGCCGACATGGCCGTGTTCGAGGACTGGCTGGCCCAGCGTGACGACGTGGTCTCTGTTGCGACATTCGTGGGGCAGGGCGCGACGCGCTTCATGCTGACCTATTCGGCCGAAAAGCCGAACCCCAGCTATGGGCACATGATCATCCGCACCGAAACGCTCGAGGACATCCCCGCGCTTCAGGCCGAGCTTAAGGCCTTCGGTTCGGCCCGGTTCCCCGAGGGCGAATTCCGCACCAAGCGCCTGGTCTTCGGCCCCGGCGGCGGCACCCCGATCGAGGCGCGGTTCTCGGGCAGCGATCCGGTCGTGCTGCGGCGACTGGCCGACGAGGCGGTGCGGCGTATGTCTGCGGCGTCGCCCAACGCGCTGGACGTGCATCACGACTGGCGCGAGCAGGAATTGGTGCTGCAGCCGATCTATGCGACCGAACGTGCCCAGACCGCCGGCGTCACCCGCGAGGACATTGCCGCGACGCTGCAATTCTCGACCGATGGCATCACCGGCGGCGTGTTCCGGGAGCGCGACCGTCTTATCCCCATCATCCTGCGCCGCCCGGCGGACGGAGACTATTCGATCGTCGATCAGGTGGTGTATTCGGACCAGTCCCAGAAATTCGTACCCATCGAGCAGATGGTGGACGGGTTCCAGTACAAGGCGCTCAACACTCTGGTGCACCGGCGCGACCGGGTGCTGACCATCACAGTGGGCGCCGATATCCCCGCCGATCTGACTGCCGCGGAAGTGCATGCCGAGGTGCGCGACGCCATCGAATCGATGGACCTGCCGCTGGGCTACAAGATGGAATGGGGCGGCGAGTTCGAGGATTCGGGCAAGGCACAGGCGAGCCTGGGCAGGCAACTGCCGCTGAGCCTGCTGATCATGGTGCTGATCTCGGTGCTGCTGTTCAACGCGATCCGGCAGCCGATCATCATCTGGCTACTGGTGCCGATGTCCGTGAACGGTGTGGTGATCGGGCTGTTGGGTACGGGGCTGCCCTTTACCTTCACCGCGCTTCTGGGTCTGCTCAGCCTGTCGGGTATGCTGATCAAGAACGGCATCGTGTTGGTCGAGGAAATCGACCTGGTCCGTGCCACCGGCAAGCCTCTGCGCGAGGCGATCATCGAGGCCTCGGTTTCGCGACTGCGTCCGGTAATGCTGGCGGCGATCACCACGATTCTGGGCATGGCGCCGCTGCTGACCGACGCCTTCTTCGTGTCGATGGCGGTCACGATCATGGGCGGCCTGGCCTTTGCGACGGTCCTGACCATGGTCGCTGCGCCGGTATTCTACCTGTTGTTCTTTTCACGCGAAGAACAACGCAGGCTGGCGGCGCAGGCGGCATAGATCGTAATCGAAAAGACCTCGGGTGCATTGCAAGCGCCTATCGAGGGGAGGTCGGACGGATCAGCCGGCCTTCGGGCTGGCTGATTTCAGCGCGACATCAAGCTTTGCGTATTGGGTGCAAACGCCCAGCGACGTCTGGCAATAATTTCGGGATCGCGCGAGGCCCCGTCGACAGGAATAACGCCGCAATCGGGGGCGAAAGGTTGGACCAGAGCAGACCAGCCAAGACCGCCTCATTCACGAAAAAAACCGCAGGTGGCCAGACAGGTATTTCATCGATCAACCTCCTGCAGTTGCTTCTTTATTTAGATGCAGGAGTGTTCTCGGTTCTCGGGGACATACGTCAGGTTATGCTCCCCGCGCGCTCTCTGCTTTGAGGTCACTGCGCTTTGCGCCTTCCCATGAAGGGTTCCACACGGGCCATCTGCTCGTCGCTCAGCCGGAATCGATCTGACATGTTCACCGGTTTCTTTGGGTGCGATGAATCATGTGGCACGGCGGAAATCAATGGGTCCCGAGCCTAAGGGGAGGGGGTATCTGAAATTAGCCAAGGACTGGCAAGTTGCCCACCAAACCGAAGGTCAACACTTTCGCAGTCAGCCAATGCTCGGATGCTCAGTTTCACTTTATCTCGATGATGAGTTGGCGGGAGATAAAACGGCTTGGCATCCATCCTACTCGGCCAACTCGGTGTGCGTTTCTTGATAATCTATCGACGGGAACCAGCATCCCATACATCGCTTCGGCGTCCTTGAGCGAAGGTTGCCCAGGCGCCCAGTTTTCCAATGTCAAATCCGAACCTGAGCGCCAGCGCCATCCCAACGAAGTCTTGGTCAACCCGATCGCAGGCCCGTAATTGTTTTTTATGCTCGACGCTTGAGCAGTCCAAAGTTTTTGATCGAAACGAACCATATCAACTATGAACTCTTCTTCCTCCTTCGTTTCGATTTCGACGAGTTTGCCACCGACTTCTCTGAGATATGCGTCCAGGTCAGGTTCTCCGATCGTGGTACCGAGATCTACGGCCACGTACAGACTCCCTTGGAAAAAACCGAAGATTAGGGGCTTTCGCTTGAAAGTGCGGACGACTCTGGCAAGCCTAGCATCGTTTTCCAGAATCCCTATTGCTTCGGGATCAACAGGTCGAGCTATCGCCCCCGAAGTGGAAAAAAGGCCGGATGCGGGGGTGTCGCGGTCAATTTGGCCAAGGGCGGCCAAGGTCGCCCGTGTTGGCAATCCTGTCTTCGGCAAGCCCAGCGCAAGTTGAACCTTCTCGATCGCCCCGATGGTCCGTGGACCGATCTGACCGTCAATTTGCCCGATATCGTTCCCCCTCGATTTCAGTGCCCACTGCATCTCGGACACCAGCTTCTTGGGCAGACCGAGCATTTCCAAGCCGAGCCTTCGCATTTCCGCATTCATGACTTCACCGTCCCGGATCGTGCGATACCGTCCGAAGGCTCGGGCTTGAAGATCGTCAAAGAGGGCCTGCTCTTCGCGCACAATCGCGCTTTTGGATAGCCTTCCGGTCGGGAAGCGCTCAAAATAGAGTGCCCAGCCGCGTGGGGAGGCAATTTTTTCGGCAGCAGCATAGGCGGTCAGTTCATTCTGAATGTTAGAGGCCGATTTTTCAACGTCACTCTTGGGTGGTGCGGCGGCAGTACGGGTGAGTTCTTCGTGCTTGCGCACAGCCAAACGAACCAGGGGGTGTGCCTCATGAACACCAAACCGTTCCAGAAAAGTTTGCCAGGCACCTATAGAGCCATCTTGATCCGCATCAGCGAAACCCGCTGCGATTTCTTGTCCAATGGAGGGCGCTTCCGGAACTGGAGTCATTGCTGCGACCTGAACCTCTGGCACCAGAAAAATGTCCTCGCCCGGAAGCGAACCGTAGGTAAACGGCTCTTGATACCCGTCGGTTGTCCGATAAACGGAATCGCGGATCTTGCGAAACATCTTTCCAATCTCAAGCCCTGGCTCCTCGATATGGGCAAGAAGCGCCTCGGCATAAGGGCTGTTTCGCCCCTCACCATCCAGCGCCAAGGTTCCACCCCGTGCCGAGTAGCCCACCAATACGCCACCGGGATCAATTCGCCCAAGGCCCTGCCCGACCGAGCGGGTCGCCGAGGTTCGGAGCATGTCGGTCAGGAACGGGTTGTTTCTGCATGCATCCACCAGGACGACCTTGAGAGCCGACGTATCGGCCACCGCATTGATGACCGCATCCAGCCTGATCGCCTCGAACTCTACGTCCCGGTCGCTTCGGAGTTCGGCGTTTACAGGGATCAAGTAGTTGGTCTTGTCGATTTCCACGCCATGACCAGCGAAGTAGACAAACACCATATCCGCGTCTTGAGCTGTTTCGGCAAAATCCCGAATCGCAAGACGCATCTCGCGATAATCCAGATTGAGGCCGGATGTTACTGAAAATCCGATTCTTTCTAGTGCCTTCGCGATGTCCTCGGCGTCATTGGCCGGGTTTCCGAGGTTGCTGACGAACTCATAGTCGGAATTGCCGATCACAAGTGCGACGCGTTTTTCCGCCGCAGCCACCGATGGAAGGATGGAAGCGAGTAGCAAAAACCATGCGGCCAGACGAATAAATTGTCTCTTCCTGGCTGAAGCCTTCGACAGAAACTCGAGTCTCATCTTTGCTTTCCCGTTTCAAAGTCCTGCCGATTGCAGAAGCTGCGTGAAACCGCTGACATCCTGCACGCGGACACGACCCGAAAAGTCGATATCGGTCAGGTATCCAAGCGCATCGAACCAGATGCCTGCTGATGCCGCCTCTGCTGCGTTCCCAAGGCGCGGTCCGCTACGCTCGATCAGGCTGGTTGCTCGCTCTACGACTTCGCGTGTTTTGCCATCGGCCAGATAGATCGTGATCGCATGGATTCGCCCCGGCTCCAGATCTCTGTCGCCCCTTGCCATGTCGAGCCCGTAGAGTCCGGGGCGGAAACGTGCGTTTTGGGCTGTCCCGGCAACCCGCACCCCTTCCTCCAGCAAGGTGACCTCGGCTTGCATGATACCATCAAATGGTTCCGTCAACTCCCAGACGACAAGAGGGCGGCTTTCAGAAGATAATCCACCTCCGTCGGGAGCAATCACACGAACCCGCTTGCCCGAAACCTCGAGATCTCGGGTGCCCGCGCCAACGCGGTCCGCTGGCACGCCCGAGGCGGGAGGCACGAAAACAACCGTAGTTTGCTCTTTGGACTCGTCAGCCTTCTTTGATTCCGCTGTGACCGAGGCTGCGCCGACAAAAAACGTCGCAACAGCCAAAGCAGGAATAACCAAGAAGTCGAGTTTCATCGAAACACCCGATGTCGGTTACCGAATTAGTCCCGCGATCGTATAAATCCGATGGGTTGTCGTTTTGTCGTCATGCAGAAGAGTGCCTGCGGGCGAGCACTCAGCAGATCCATCCAAAAGGAGCATAAATTCTTCGCTGCAGCATATCGTAACAGGCTGAATTTGTCGACCTTCCAGCGTCTTGGCATAGGCTTCGATACGAGCCGCAACATTAACCGCATCCCCGACCAGATTGTAGCGCATCGAGCCCTTTCGCCCGATCGTCCCGCCAAAAACCAACCCGCTGTGAAGCCCAATCCTCATTGCATATGGCCAGCGAACACCGTCTGCCGAGTTGAGTCGTGCAACCGTCTCGCGCATTTTGAGGGCGCAGGCGCAGGCTGCGCGGGCATCATCGGTCAGTTCTTTCCCGCTCTCGCGGGCCAGGGGCGCACCGAAGGCAACCAAGATGCCATCACCGGTGAACTTCTCGACAAATCCACCGTGGCAAGCGGCATCTTCGCTGAGAGCGTCAAGCAGCGTACCAATCCAAGCAAGGTAGGCATCAGGTTCAGCTTTGCCGCCCACCGTCGTAGCGCCGACCACATCGGCGAACAGCAAACTCACCTGCAATCGCCGCGGGATCGTTTCGCCCTTGGAGAGTATGGATGCCCGCTGGTTCCAGATTTCCTGCGCCAGTTCCGGCGACAACTGGCTTTCAAAGAGCTGAGACATGACGCGACGTTGTTGCCGCGCACGTGAAGCCACAAAGATGAACGTCAGCACAAAGGCTGTGATCCACGCGGCGGTAACCGGCACAGCGGGCAACCAGAGGTGCCAGTTCAGCGAGAATGTCATTCCTCCCAACAGTCCAATGGCCCCGGCTCCGCCAAGCAGGATTGCCAAGACCGGGTTCCGGAACAGGACAACGATCCCCGAAGCCAATACACTGGCAGCAACAACCATGAAGCCCTGGATCCAATGTGGTAGGTCCGTTATCGGGCGCAGTCCGTTTTGCACGTGGTCAACCAATTGCTGGACCAATGCCGCGTGAACCTGAAGCCCGTAGACATATTGAGTTCCAGAATTCCGGTTCAGCGGTGTAACGAAATGATCCTTGATCGAATCGCTGATTAGTCCGATCAGAACCACTTTCCCTCTCAAATCGGTTTCGCCTTCCAGCAATTCCCTAGCAGACAGCATCGGTGCCACGGGCAGGCGCTGGGCAAAATGAGCCATGATTTGATAGCCACTTGCGTCCAGCCTGGCATAGCTGCCGAAATCCGAGCTCAAAGGCGGCACGGGTATGTTGCCCAGCTTCAAAACCTGGGGGTCGTCGGGCCACGGGGTCAGTTCGGCGATGCCCAAAGCGGAGAATGCGAGTTGGAGTGAAAAAGAGTATTTCAACGTTTGGCCATCGTTCACCAGAAGCAGCGAGCGACGCGCCACGCCGTCACGGTCGACTGGCACATCGGCGAACCCGAATGATCCCCTTCTCAAAGAGACTTCTGGCGGCGCGATAACGAAGTCGCCTGCATTTCCCAGCTTGCCGATCGTCGTGACGCGCGGATTTTTCAGTACCGCCTCCAGCGTAGCGGCACCAGGTTCGACCGGGCGCTCGCGAAGGATGTCCACACCTACCACTTTCGCCCCCGCCCCCAAAGCGGCATGTATTAGCCGGGCCAGTTGCTCATCACTGATCGGCCATCCCCATTCAGCGAGTTCATTGTCGCGGACGGCAACTATTGCGACGTCGGGCGTGAGATCGGACGATGCAGCTTGTGAAGTGGCAAAATCATAATGGGCGAGTTCAACAGGCTCGAGAATGCCTGTGCCGCGCGCCAGCAACGTCAAGCCCGAAACAATTGCAGACACGCAAGTAACAAGAGACAGCCCTGCTATTTTCGAGAACAACGTCAACTGCATAATCTAATTCGGCCATTTAGCATCAAGCCAAGACTACAACAGTTTTGCAATGCTGCTAATCGACTTGAGCTACTGGCTAATCCTTGGGCGGTGTCCGGCGTGTTTTTGGCTTCTCTCTCTGCTCCTGACGATCGGGTTGAGTTTCGTCTTGTCTCAGGCAATGGATCATCGCTGGAGGTTTTACGCCAAGGGCGGAATGGGCGCGTGCGGTAGAAAAACCTGACCCACTTTAAGACACCGGCCCGGCCTCTGACCCGGTTCAACAGGCGTGCAGGTAGATGCATCGCTCCGCAAAATGCCCCCGAAACCACGGCAGCAGATGAGATGTCGGCATCAGAGTTCACGCGCTTTTTGCGGCGCGCGTTCCGCAACCTTGTTGATCACAGTGTCGACGGCTCGATCCACTTCATCTGCATGGACTGGCGTCATATGGGCGAGATACTTGCAGCGGGGCAGAGGGTCTGCGACGATCTCAAGAACCTGATTGTCTGGGTCAAGGACAATGGGGGTATGGGCACCTTCTACCGCTCACGGCACGAATTGATCTTTGCCTTCAAGAAGGGGGACGCGCCACATATCAACACTTTTGAATTGGGGCAGCACGGGCGCTACCGGACCAATGTCTGGCAGTATCGCGACGTCAACACCATGCGGGCAGGGCGCATGGAAGAACTGGCGCTACATCCGAACGTAAGGCCCGTGCAGATGATTGCCGATGCCGTCTGCGATGTGTCCGGACGCGGTGACATTGTGCTCGATGTCTTTGGCGGACCCGGCTCGACGTTGATCGCGGCTGAGAAAACCGGCCGGCGCGCCTATCTCTGCGAGTTTGACGAGATCTATTGTGATCGCATCATTGCCCGCTGGGGGGCCTGTGCCAGGGACGAGGCGGCGCAGGTTCTCTGCGGCTGGACGCCAGCGGTGACAAACAAGGCGATGGAGGCGGCGGAATGGGCAGCGACAAGGACAAGCGCGGGCTCGTGGCCCGACCCGGCTATGACGTGGGATATGGTAAAACGCCGAAAGACGCCCGCTTCAAAACAGGCAAGTCTGGTAATCCGAAGGGGCGGCCTCGGGGATCAAAGAGCAAACGTCCGGGCATGCATGAGGAACGTATGAAAGATATCATTCTCGATGAGGCATACCGCGACATCACGATCCGGGAAGGGCACCGCAGCGTGACAATCCCCATGGTGCAGGCGGTCATGCGGTCTCTGGCTGTGAACGCCGTCAAGGGCCAGCACCGCGCGCAGCGGCTCTTCTCACAGTTGCTGGCTGAGGTGGAAAGCTCCCGCAACATGCTTCACGCTGAATATTTGGACAAGGCGCTGACCTAAAAGATCGAATGGGAGAAGGAACTGCGCAGGGGCGCAGAAGCCGGGATAAAAACCATGGATAAGCCCATTCCGCATCCGGATCACATCAAGATCGACTTCCGAACTGGTAAGGTGCGCATTGTCGGACCAATGACCAAAGGAGAGAAAAAGGAATTGGACGACTGGCATAGAAAGCTTCCTGACCTCCGTGCCAACATCGACGATCTGCGTGAGGCGATGGTCCACGAGACCGACCCAGATGAGATCGCAGAGCTCGAACGCCACACCCGGATAGGTAAAGAGCTGTACGAGCGGACCAGCACCGCTTTGGCAGTGGTCGAGCAACCCACTTCGGAGTGAACACGAGGCCAAAGTGCCCAAGTGCTTTACGCCGACTTGCTTCGAGTGAAGAGTATACCGATGAGGAGAAGGGAGCGAGACTATGGCCTTTCCTGAAGCAATGGCAGCAATCCAAAAACACATCAGGGCGGCAGACGCACTCGCTGCGCTGGGCGCAAGAATTGGGGCGGCCTCAGGCCACCTCCGACCAAATGATACTCTTACCTCGAAACTTGACGCTGTCGTCGACGCGTTCGAGCCCGACTTGCTGGACGGCTTGACGGACGAAGAACTGGACGCGCTGTATGGGTTTGTCAGGGCAGCCATGCGCCAAATGCTGCATCTACTAGAACTACCCGACGACGGCAGCTTTGGTTGGTCGTTCGACGACCCCGGCATTCTCGAAACTCAGGGACGTTCATCCCGGCTCGTGACTAAATTGCTGACCGAGTACGCGGCAAAAGAGCCGGAATTCGAGGCCACCCTGTCAAACGCTCCACGGTTTCTTGATGTTGGGAGCGGCGTCGGATGGATTTCTCTTTCCATGGCCCAGCAATGGCCATCGCTTAACGCAATCGGCATAGACATCCTCGGGCCTGCTCTGGACCTTGCCGCCAATAACCTGGAACAAACAGGGCTAACCGATCGCGTCACCTTCAGAAACGAGAACGTCGCCGACCTGAAGGAAAATGCTGCATTTGACGTTATCTTCGTACCGGTCATTTTCCTTCCCGAGGCCATCATTGACCAGACCTTCAAGAACCTTCAACAGGCACTCAAGCCGGGGGGATGGCTGTTTGCGGCCGCATATCGCGTGCCAGAGGATCGCAAGTTGGCTGCTCTCAATGACCTGCGGACGACAATTTCAGGAGGTCGAGCCTGGAGCGACAAAGAACTGGCGACTATGGCGGAGAACGCCGGGCTTGTTTCGGTTGGAGATATCGCCGCTGGATCGCCACTTCATCTTTGGGCGTCCCGCCGTGAAACCTAGAGTGAGCCAGTGAGCGCTTTGTCCGCAAAGCGGTCATTGCCGTGTTTTCCGCCCACGTCTGCCCTAGTCAAAGCAGCCGTTGACGCTGGAACCTCTTCAAACGCCCAGAGCCCTCGCATTTCAGACGAAGCTAACTGGCTTCAGATAAGGGCTGATGCATAGTTTGCTGCAGAAGCACTATAAAGGGCGTAGGCAATCAAAACTAAAAGAACGAAAACTGGTCCAGCTATTTCAAAGAAAGCTCGTACAGGTGTTTGAGAGCTTTTCCCAACTGAGACATATTGGGAGAGATTACTTTCTGTTTGGAATAGCTTCCATTTACTCAGGTTTACCATATTCAACTCGCACAAAAACAACGGTTAAAAATTAGCACTCGTAGCCCTGATCGCATAAGGATATCGTGTTTTTCAGAGATTGTACGGCCCAGATGGCAAGATGAGTGCACATTCACGATCCAACAACACGCATTGTTAACCTTTGCGGGAATGTTTGGTGTTTTTAGACCATTTGGGACACCACTCCTCAAACTTCCAAACTTAGGAAAGACTTGTCGCGATCTGGACAATTGGAGCGTACTTTCACTCAAACCGTCTGCTTTGTCCGCACAGCAGACGTTCGCCCAAACTCTACGAGCGACCGCTTCGAGCCCAAAGCAGAACTAAAACAGCAGCGTAGTTTAGGCCTTGTAGACTTGCCGCCCGTCCATCCAGGTCTCGACCACCTTGATATTTTTAAGGCTGTCCGGTTCGACAGCACGTGGGTCCTGGTCAAGGATTACGAGGTCGGCGAACTTGCCGGGCTCCAGACTTCCGATCTCATGGTCAGAGAACAATTGCCACGCTGCCTCTGATGTGACGGCTCGGATCGCCGATTCTACGGAGATGCGTTCTTGTGGGGCCAGAACGTAATCTGGTTCCTTCCATGTTTTCCGCGTGACCGCCATCTCAATCATGTGCAGCGGCACGGGGTCGGTCACCATGAAGTCCGAATGCAATGTAAAGCCAACACCAGCGTCCTCGACACTCTTGCAGCGGTCGAGCAACTGCGCCTTCTCCTCACCAAAGACCTCGTCGCGCATCGCAACGCCCCAGTAGTGAACGTGACCGATCAGAAAGCTGGCCGAAACCCCAAGGTCTTTCATACGTGCGATCTGTTCATCGTGCAGGATCGAGCAATGCTCAATCCGAGCTCGAACTCGAGACATATCGACACCTGCGTCGCGTACCGCCTCACAGGCGTCGAGCACGTTGTCGATTGCGGCATCGCCGTTGCCATGGATCGCTAGATGCCAGCCCTTGGTCGCTCTGTCCACCGCAAGATCGATCAGTTCATCGCGGCCTGTGTAGGCCAGCCCGCGACTGTCGGAATTCAGATAGGGCTCTCGCTGCAGGCCGGTAAAACCCTGATTCGAGCCATCAGCCACCAGCTTGTAGCCCGCGACACGCGCGATGGCGTTTCCGGTGTTGGGGACCACACCAGCCTCGTCCCAGGCTTCGGCGCCGATGGTATAGAACGGATAAGCCCGGATGCGCGCTGGTAGCCGTCCGGAGGCGGCGGCTCCAAGCATAACCTGCGTATCCACGGGCGACTGTGAGAGCCCGCCAAGACTCAATTCGCTGACCGTTGTCAGACCATGCTGGCTCCATTTTGACAGGAGGCCGACGACAGCGTCAACAGGCTCAGTCGTGGCAAGAGCCGGGTAAGCTCCAAGGACCTGCAGGAAAGAAACATTATTCTTCATAACGCCGGTCAGGTTGCCATCGACATCACGCACGAACTCGGCGCCCGGTGGGTTCTCGACGTTGGCAGGTACTCCCGCGACCTCGAAAGCTGTTGAGTTGGCATAAGCCAGATGCCCGGACGCATTGAAAACAAAGATCGGGTGATCCGTCGAGATCGGGTCGAGGTCAGCGAAGGTTAGTTCATCTAGACCTTCCTGCACGGCGGGATCGAAATTCCGAAAGACGAGCCATTCCCCAGCAGGCGTTTCGGCGACCCGCTGACCGACATGGTCTAGAACCTCAGCCACCGTGCCGAACCGGGCCATCCCAACGTATTCCATCACTGCGTCGACGACGGACCCGGCAATCACATGGGTGTGCGGATCGACAAAGCCGGGCAACACAGTCTTGCCGGACAGATCGATGACAAGCGCATCTGCGCCGGCAACGGAGCGGACTTCGCCATCGGTTCCCACCGACAGAATGCGGTTGCCGCGGATGGCGATCGCTTCGGCCTCAGAAAAGTCATCGTCGACGGTCAGAACGGTGCCACCCGTGAAAACGACTGTTGTGCCAGATTGCGCGTTCGCCTGTGTGGGCAGCATGGCCGCAATGCTTGCCGTTGCCGCGCCGCCTTTGAGAAAGTCGCGCCGCCCAAGGCTGCTCAGGTCAAAGCCCCAATTACAAGACCAGCCATCGCCTGATATCGCCTGTTCCCTGAGGTCGTTGACGGCATCATTTGAGCGAAACAGCTTTCCGAAGTCCGCGCTGCAACAAGCGCACCCATAAACATGTTTGGTCATTTAGATTAGCTTTCACTAGTGTCTCAATTTGTTGCCGGGCCCAGATACCGTAGCGCAAGGGCCATCGCAGCTTGGCAGACTATTGGCACCCATCAAACACAGCATCCGCAGGAAAAGTCAAAGGCGGCTTCGTCCGCGCAGCAGACGCTCACGTGAATACTGCGAGCGTCCGCACCGAGCCCAAAGCAGAACGTTAGAATTTCTCAGTTTGCCACGCAGCAACAGATAAGCTGCCGAACTCAGCGAAAACTGGAGTAGTAACAATCAGCGTTGAAACCTGTTATTTTGCTGATTGTTTCGAGACGGCCCTTTGATCTGTAAGCTGACGCTGTTGTTACATCGTAGCCATATTCCCGCTTTAAGATGATCGGTAAGCCAACAGCGAATTGATGCATGTGGGGGATTTCTGCGTTTGGGTCCTTGATTGCATTTTTCGGAGATTTTTGCAGGGCGCGCTCCCGAAAATCAGAGTAACTCCGCCCACCATTCACCGTTTGATTAGCAAGGTTCTGAAACCTTGGGCCAAGTTTGGCGTCCTTGAAAAAGTCGGTGCCGAAACTTCTGGCAACTAGCGCGTAACCAAAGGCGCTTTCTGCTCCCAGAGTGTGATACCAATAGCCGCGGTAGCCGCGAAATGAGTTTTCTTTCAGCATGCCTTGGGCATCTATCTTTTTGATGAAAGAGGAGCGGCGCTTGCGTATTTCGCTTTTGGCCAGCCGTGCATCACGTTTCCACCTAGCGTAGGCAAGCACGCCCAAACCATAGTCTCCAAATTCATACAATCCGTCACTTTGCGCGCCGTTTGACGCCAGTGGGGAAATGAATTTCTTGTAGATCTTGTCAAAGTACGTATCCAGAATTCGTTTCTGGTCTGGTGTTGCGTACTCCTCAAGCACAATGGCCGAATACAACATTGCAACGCCAGTATACCCGGTGTGTTGCACAACATGCAGTGGACATGGTCGGTCGCTTCGGCCACCTTTCCAGCACTCCACTTTTTTTGCGCTATTATATGATGGGGCATTAAGCAGGGCGTTCGCTTGCGCAAGATTGACCAGAGTGCCCAAGATTTTTTTGCCGGCCGTGGCGTCACCTTTTGCCGCCGCGCCATATGAAACTTCTAAGAGCTTTGTCCACCTTTTGGAGAAGGCATCGTGGTTGACGTTCAGAGAATTGGTGCTCGTCATGCTCGCCGAACTTAGTGCTGAAATCATCTTAAGGTCACTGTTCAGGCGAGATGAAGAAAAAAACTTCGAGCATGCAGAGCCTTGCAGGCGTTCAGCGAAGAAGTCCGTTGGGAACGTCACGTTTTGCGCGCTTGCCGACGTCGAAATGATCGACGACGCGACAAAAACGGATAAGATCCAATGTCTAAAGAAAAATTGCATTATGCTTCTTCAGGTTCCCCGTACTCAAAGAATTGGAATGTATTGATACTTACAACGTCAAAGGCCCGCTTTTTTTCATTTAGTACTATCCACGCGCTCAACTTCCAAAATATACCCTCGTGCTGATCCGGCGCCATTTGCATCGTCCCAATACGGTGAAGGCTGGTGAACGTAATTGTGGAACCGAACGACGTCCGAGTTCCCACCATGATTGTTTGGCTGGCCTTCTGACCAGTTCGAAAACGTAACCGGTTCGCCGCTGACCAGCGCCCACCCACCGTCTGGCTCAATGGCCCCTTCTTCCTGATATGTGCCGATCCAAGGTCCGAAAGCTTGCCCATCCTGATGCATATCCCACAAGCGCTCATCGTTCTTAATGAGTTCGAAAACAAAACTGTTCTCCGCTTCGGATGTAATGGAGGCTAAATAGCCACCCCTCTTTTTGGCATCTGCAACAGCTGACTGCCAGGAACTGCCCCATGTCAAAATTGCATAATAGGAATGTTCATTCCATTCGCCTGATGCAACAACGTCAGACATCTGGGGCAGTGGAGGTGCATCCAGGTTGCTTTCAGACGTCCACGGCGGCGACCCACCAGAAAGCGTTGTAGTGCTGTCACGAGCAGTTAGAACATACACAAGACCCAAGCAGGCAGCAGCGAAAAAGGCACCTCCCGCGGCCAGAATGCGCAGCTTGTTTTCTTTGCGCGCACTGACATCTTGGATGCCCTCAACGTTGTAAGCGCGCACCGGACGATCAATGTTTCTTAGTCGCTTGGTTCCCATAGCACGGAACCCAAGGGACAGCTTGCCTTGTATCTGGTCGTGTACCTCGCCAGACAAGCAGATCCCACCGGGTTCAGCGAGGCTTTCTAGTCGAGCGGCCACATTTACGCTGTCACCTAAAAGGTCACCATCTTGAAGGATCACGTCTCCGACATTTATCCCGATGCGAAACTGAACTTGTGAAGACGACGGAACCGAGAGGTTGCGTGTCCGAATTGCTTCCTGAATTTCAACGGCACATCGCACCGCTTCGACAGAGCTCGCAAATTCAGCAATAATGCTATCGCCAGCGGTGTTGGCAATCCGACCACCAAAGTTCTCAATAAGCGCATCAGTCACTGATCTATGCTCTAAGAGCATTTTAGCAGTGCCTTCTTCATCGACGCTGGTAAGACGACTATATCCGGCCACGTCGGCAGCCAGTATGGCTGCAAGGCGTCTTGCAATCTTGTTAGTACTCGCTTGCGTTTCGTTATCTTGCGGCAAAATTCATTTTCTTATGATGCAATGGTAAGTGTGTTAAGTTCGCGACTGACGCTTACAAAAAATACCGAGACCAAATCGAAAATCTAGCGCTTTCTTATTTCCAGCTCCCGCAGTTTTCCAATGATAAGGCGTTCGTCTAACTTTTTGCTTCAAGGTGAATGCCAGCTAAGTCCGCTGAGCTGACCTATGTCGCGTTGATCAGCCCCACCTGAGTGGTCCAGTTTGACTGTTAGTGCATAGTCGGCCTCTGGTCCATCGGGACGCCGGTTTCCGGGGCCGGTGGGCGGTAACCCAGGGCGCTGATCGTGCGCCCCGATGTTCCCTGTTCCGGCGACTAGCGCTGGCGGGGGAAAGCGCCGGTCGACCGTTCCACGCGCTGCCGTCTGATTGAACTGCGTGAACATGCATGCAAGATGGAATGATCTTGCAAGGAAGCATGCCGATGACCGAGACCCCAAGACTGTTCCAGCCCCTCAGGATTCGGGGCGTCGAAACCCGCAACCGTGTCGTCATCTCGCCGATGTGCCAGTACTCGGCGCATGAAGGGCACATGGATGACTGGCATCTTGTGCAACTCGGCCGCTTCGCGATTGGCGGCGCCGGCATCGTCTTTACCGAGGCGACCGCCGTGCAAAAGGCCGGGCGCATCACGCACGGGTGCCCCGGGCTTTGGGCCGACAGCCAGATTCCGGGTCACGCAAGGATTGCACAATTCGCGCTGCGGAACGGTGCCATTCCGGCGCTCCAGCTTGGGCATGCGGGGCGCAAGGCAGGGATGCAGCGGCCGTGGTTCGGCAATGGCCCTCTGAACGACGCCGATATCGCCCGCGGCGACATGCCCTGGACGCCGGTCGGGCCAAGCGCGCTACCTGTTGCCGATGGCTGGCCCGTTCCGCATGAGCTGCCGGTGTCCGAGATCAAGGCCCTGATCGACGATTACGTGTCCGCGACGCACCGCGCGCGAGAGGCCGGCTACAGGATAGTCGAAATTCACAGCGCCCACGGTTACTTGCTGCACAGCTTTCTGTCGCCGCTCTCGAACAGGCGCAAGGACGCCTATGGCGGGGATTTGACCGGGCGCATGCGGCTTGCCCTCGAAATCGCCGAAGCGGTGCGCGGCGCCTGGCCGGAAGACCTGCCCTTGTTCTTTCGCACCTCGGCGGTCGACGGGTCGCCCGATGGGTGGAGCCTCGAGGACACTGTTGTGCTGGCGCGTGCGCTCAAGGACATTGGCGTCGACGTGATGGATTGTTCCTCAAGCGGCATCGCCGGGGCCGCAACGGCAAGCGGCTCGCAAAAGCGGCAACCGGGTTTCCAGGTTCCCTATGCTGATCGCGTCCGTAACGAAGTCGGCATGGCAACGATGGCCGTGGGCCTGATCACGCACCCTTTGCAGGCCGAAAACATCCTTGCAGACGGGGCCGCGGATCTTATCGCCATCGCGCGCGAGGCGCTGGTCGATCCGCAATGGGCGCTGCATGCCGCCAGAGATCTGGGCCACGACACGGACTTTACGGAATGGCCCGTACAATCGGGCTGGTGGCTCGCCAGCCGTCAAAGGACATCGGATTTCTATAAGCCCTGAAGTCGTGAACTTCTCGTTGGTGAGCGCCTTCTGGTTCACAAAAAGGAGCTTTCGGAGGGGCTGCATATCTTACCTTGCCGATGAACCGTTTTGGTTATGCAAAAGCACGGAGCAAGATACTGAAGTCGCTAGCCGTGTTGCCCGGGGTGATAACGCATGGTGCTAGGTCAGCGCTTCGCTATGTGGGATGTCGCATGCCACCCGTTCGGGGCTCAGGCAAGGTAGGAATCTGTATTGGTTACAGTCGCGTAGCTGCCGTTCAGCGCCCCCATAATAGTGGCGTGAACAAATTCGGCCGGCACTGTAACGTTCCCAAAAGAGGTTTCCTTCGCGCCGCAAGCATCTTCTATGACGGTCACATCGAACCCGAGGTCGCGTGCTGCGCGTGCCGTCGCGTCGATACACATCTGTGACATCGCTCCGCAAATCGTGACGCTGGTTACCCCCGCATCGCGAAGCAGAGCTTCCAACCCGGTATCGTGAAAGCTGTTGGGTCTGTGTTTCAGAACTGTCGTTTCATCACCTTGCGGTGAGACTGTATCATTGATCCTTGCGCCATCCGTACCTGCGACGAAGAACGGCCCACCTTGCGGCATTTCATGGTGCACATGGACAATCATATCCTTTTTCTTCCGGGCTGCCTTCAGGAGCCGTGCTGCATTGACAGCAGCCTCTGCCATATTGGCAACGGGCCATTTTCCACCTTCGAAATAATCATTCTGGATATCCACAAGTATTAGAGCAGTCTTCATGCTTGGGCCTCTTCCTCGGCAGGTTGCGTGCAATAAGCAAGGCATGATGCAACGAAGTTGCCTGCGGTCAAGCCTGACGCTGCCGTGCGATCGTGTTCTGGTTGTCGAACACCATGTGGATCATCTCGGGCGTTTCGGTCAGCCGTGTACCGTCCATAGGCGTTGTGCCTTACTTTTCGGAATGCGCCATAAGAGAAGTTGCTGATAGGCAAATCGAGATCGCGCCCAGTAAGCGGTAGAGGTTTCGGTTCATATCCCAGCCCCGTCATAGAATTGTGGGCGACCGGCGCGGAGTGGCCGGTCGCTGTGTTCCGTGGTTCAGTTCGGCATCATCGCGCCAATTGCGTACATGCCGTCCGATCCCTTCACGAGCATAAGCGTAACCTCGTCGCCCGCGGCAATCTCACCCATCATTTGGGCGTTATCGAGAAGCGGCAAATCCATCGTCATCGCTGGCCAGCCGATCTCCGGGATTGGGTCGTGGCTGACATTGGCCATGCCGTCGCCAATCGAGTTAACGACGGCCTTTGCGTGTACGGCGCCTTCCATCTGTTCGGACGACATTGGCATGTTGGAATGGTCCATATTGCCGTGGTTCATCTGAGCGAGGGCCGGCAGGGTCGTGAAGGCCAGGAGGCCGAGCGTTGCAGTCAGTTTCTTCATTGTAAACTCCAGGAGTTCAGGTTGCAGTTTCTATTATTCGGCAGGCGTTGAATGTTCAGGCCGCAGAACGAGGGGGCCGATCTCGCGGTTGACACGGGGCAGTGCCAGCATCTTCCAAATCACGAAGATCGAAGGGATGACGAAAAGGGTCAGCAGGGTTGCGGTGACCATGCCGCCGATCATCGGGGCCGCAATCCGCTGCATGATCTCGGAGCCGGTGCCGGTGCCGTACATGATCGGGATGAGCGCCGCGAAAATCGTTGCCACCGTCATAACCTTGGGCCGGACCCGCAGAACCGCACCTTCGAAGACGGCCTCCTCGATGTCGTCCCGAGTCAGCTTTCGGTTCTCCGCCTGTGCGAGCTTGCGGCGCTTCTCCCAAGAAAGATTGAGGTAGAGAAGCATCACGATGGCGGTCTCGACCGCGACCCCCGCGAGCGCAATGAAGCCGACGAGCACTGCCACAGAGATGTCGAAAGCGAGATACCACAGGAACCAGACGCCCCCGGCCAACGCCAACGGCAGGGCCGCGAGGATGATGCTCACCTCGATGATCCGGTTGAAGGCCATGAAGAGCATCAGCGTGATGATCAGAAGCGTCGCAGGGGCCACGATAGTGAGCCGCTCTTGCATCCGTTCGATGTATTCGTACTGGCCAGACCAGGTGAGCGAATAGCCCGGGGGCAAGGTGACCTCTTCGGCTACTCGCGCACGGGCCTCAGCAACATAGCTGCCGAGATCGCGCCCTGCGATGTCGATGAAGACGAAGCCGGTGCGCCGGGCGTTCTCGGACCGGATCATCCCCGGACCGTCCACGATGCGGATGTCGGCAAGTGCCGCGAGCGGCACATGGGCACCCGAGGGTGTGACCACCGGCAAGGTTTCGAGCCGCTCGGGGCTGTCCCGCCAGGACTGTGGGTAGCGCAGATTGATCGGGAACCGTTCTAGCCCTTCGACGGACTCCGACACCTGCATGCCACCGATTGCCGTCTGAACAACGTCCTGCACGTCCCGGACGCTCATCATGTAACGGGCGGCCGCCTCTCGTCTCACGTCAATCTCGATGAAGCGCCCACCGATGGGTCGTTCGGCATAGGCCGAGGCGGTGCCATCTATCCCTTTTACCGCTTCTTCAACGGCGACACCGATTTGCTCGATGACGTCTAGATCGGCGCCTGAGATTTTCACGCCGACCGGCGTCTTGATCCCCGTCGCCAGCATGTCGATCCGGTTCTTGATCGGCTGGATCCACACATTCGTGACGCCCGGCACCTGAACCACACGGTCAAGTTCGTCGCGGATCCTCTCCATCGTCATTCCGGGGCGCCATTCCTCCTCGGGCTTCAGCTGGATCGTGGTTTCGATCATCGTCAGCGGCGCCGGATCGGTTGCCGTGTCCGCGCGTCCGAGTTTGCCGTGCACCGTCTCCACCTCGGGGATGGTTGCGATCAGCCGATCAGTTTGCTGCAGGACCTCGCGTGCCTTGCCGATCGAGACACCGGGGTAGAGCGACGGCATGTAGAGAAAGTCACCCTCGTTCAGTTCCGGCATGAACTCCGAACCGAGGCGCTGGAGCGGATACCACATCGAGGCGACGACCGCGGCGGCCAGAAGCGTCGTGGCCAAGGGCCAGGCGATGGCCGCGTCCAGGAATGGGCGATATGTCCAGACAATGATGCGATTGAGGGGGTTCTTGCGTTCGGGCAGGATCCGACCGCGAATGAAGTATCCCATCAGCACCGGCACCAGCGTGATCGACAAAATCGCCGCTGCCGCCATTGCATAGGTCTTGGTATAGGCCAGCGGCTTGAACAGCCGTCCTTCCTGATTTTCCAGAACGAAGACCGGAAGGAAGCTCACCGTAATGATGGCAAGCGAATAGAAAAGCGCAGGTCCAACTTCGGATGCGCATTCCTGCACGATCCGCCAACGGTTCTCAGCCGTCAGCTTCTCCTTTTCGAGCCGACGGTGCATCGCCTCGATCATCACGATGGCGGCGTCGACCATTGCGCCGATGGCGATGGCGATGCCACCCAGCGACATGATGTTGGCGTTCACGCCCTGGGCCTTCATCAGGATGAAGGCCGCGAAAATGCCCAGAGGAAGCGACAGTAGGATCACCAGCGACGAGCGCAGGTGCAGAAGGAAGGCGGCGCAAACCAGCACCACCACGATGAATTCCTCGGTCAGCTTCTTCTGCAGGTTCTCGATGGCCCGTTCGATCACCCCGGAGCGGTCGTAAGTCGTGACGATCTCGACGCCCTCGGGCAGGTTTGGGCGCAGTTCTTCTATCCGAGCCTCCACCGCCTTGATCGTGGCCAGTGCGTTGCCGCCCCAGCGCAGGATCACAACGCCGCCCACAGCGTCGCCTTCGCCATCGACCTCGCCGACGCCGCGTCGCATCTCCGGCCCGAGCCGGATCTCGGCCACGTCGCCGAGCGTCAGCGCGGCACCTCGCTTATTGACCATCAAGGGCGCGCTGGCGAGGTCCGAAAGCTCGTCAATGTAGCCCGACGAGCGGATCATGAACTCCGCTTCGCCCATCTCGATCACGCTGCCCCCGGTCTCCCTGTTTGCGGCCTGGATCGCTCCGCGCAGCTGCGCGAGCGTGATGTCATAGGCTCTTAGCTTGTTTGGATCGACGACAACCTGGTACTGCTTGACCATCCCGCCGATGGTGGCGACTTCAGAGACGCCTTCGACTGCCTGTAGCTCGTATTTCAGGAACCAGTCCTGAAGCGTCCGGAGCTGCGACAGGTCATGGTTCCCGGTGCGGTCGATCAGGGCATATTGGTATATCCACCCTACGCCCGTCGCATCCGGGCCCAGCTGCGGGGAGACGCCCTCGGGAAGACTTCCGGTAATTTGGCCGAGATATTCCAGAACCCGCGAGCGCGCCCAGTAAAGATCAGTGCCGTCCTCGAAGACAACATAGACGAAGCTGTCCCCAAAGAACGAAAAGCCGCGCACGTCCTGCGCGCCTGGCACAGCCAGCATCGCCGTGGCCAGTGGATAAGTGATCTGGTTCTCGACCACCTGCGGCGCCTGACCCGGATAAGGCGTGCGCACGATCACCTGCACGTCGGACAGGTCGGGGATCGCGTCCACCGGTGTCTCGCGGATGGCCCAGACTCCGGCCGCCGCCATCATGAGCGCGAGCGCCACGATGATGAAGCGGTTCGCAATCGAGGCGCGGATGATAGCCGGAATCATTGAGAGACACTCCGAGCGGCGGCAGTGCCCACGAGGGTCATCGAGAAGTCGGGGTTGCGATGCAAAAGCAGGATGAGTTCTTCACCTGTGGGCAAGGCAGTCGGATCAATGTCATCAGCGATGGCGAAATCCATGGTCATGCCCGGCATGCCGATCTCGGCCATGGGTCCAAGGGTGATGTTGGCCATCCGAGCGTCCGGGTCGACTGCGTTGATGGTGCCCGAGACCTCCATCGACGGTTGCACGGGCTCAGCCCCCGCCAAAACCATCGTCATGCCGTCTGGGCGCGCAAAGGTGAGCGACACTTCCATCCCGGTCGGCAAAGAGGTCGGGTCGAGATCGGCATCGACGGAAGACTCCATTGTCATCCCTGGCATCCCGATCTCCATGATCGGCCCGTGGGTTATGGTCGCCCGCCCGGCCTCGGCATCGACGGCGTCGATGGTACCGGTGACGGTGATTGGCGGCGCACTCGGGACGACAGGCTCGGCGTCCGCCAGCACCATGGTCATTCCATCCGGCCTTGCGAAGGTGAGGGTCATCTCCTGATCTGTTTCGGTTCCAGAGAGGTCCAGTTCCGGGGCCACTGCGAATGCCATCGTCATGCCTGGCATGCCGATTTCAGTGATCGGTCCGTGGGTGATCGTTGCCTGTCCCGTTGCCGGGTCGATGGCGTCAATCGTTCCTGAAACGACGATTGGAGGAGCCGCCGCGGTCGGCGTCTCGTCAACTTCCTCCACCGCCGGTGCATCTTCGCCCTCGGCGCGCACCGCGATAATGGAGAACATGCCGTTCTCATCCTTGGCGAGATCGAACTCGATTGGCGTATCGAGTGGCACGCTCGCGGGATCGATGCCGGCCAGATCAAGATCCATCTGCATGGCAGGCCAGCCCAGGTCTGGAATAGGGCCATGATCGAGCGTTAGCTTGCCTTCGGGCGTCACGGCCAGCGCCATACCTGTTCCCGTCGCAGCGACACCATCATCGGGACCCAGTTCGATCAGGCCAAGCAGACCGTCGGCGCCGCGTGCGGCGCGGAACGACACCTCCTCTCCCTCCCGCAGCCGGTCCAGCGACACGTCCGCGCGCACCGGGAACTCGGACGTCATTGCCGGCCAGTCGAGGCTTTCCAGGGCACCATGGCGAAGCGTCGCGACCCGCCGGTCACGGTCCAGCGCGACAAGCGTGCCTGTCCCACGAGCCGGCTCTTCATCGGTCGGCGCCATCCGCATGAAGCCCGCACTCAGGGCGCTTTCGCTGTCGATCAGAAATTGCGCCGAGGCGACGACCTCCTCACCCGGAGACAAGCCTTGTAGGATTTCCGTGCGGCCACCTTCTCCGAAACTGTCGCGAAGGCCCGTCGTGACGAGCCGCGGCCGGAATGTTCCCTCGCCCGTCTTCAGGATGACCCGCTCCGCCGATCCGGTGCGGATCACAGCCTCGGACGGAACTGTAAGTGCCTGACGGCTTGTATTGGGAAGGAGGCTCACGTTGCCGAACATGCCGGGCCGAAGCAGGCCTTCCGCATTGTCGAACCGCAGGCGGACGGGAAGAGTGCGCGTGCGCGGGTCGAGCTCGGGATAGATGTAGTCGATCCGGCCCTCGAAGATCCTGCCGGGAAGATGCTCGAAGCGGGCGACAGCAGTCATGTCTTCGGACAGGCGCGAGATGTCACGCTCGAACACATCCACGATCAGCCAGACCTGGCTCAGATCCGTGATCGAGACCGCCTGGGTGCCGGGTTGCAGGAACATGCCATCCGCAGCCTCAAGGGCCACTACGATGCCGTCCCTTGGGGCTTCGACGGCGATGCGACGTGCGACTTCGCGTGTCTCTTCGATCTCGGCGATCTGCCTATCGGTGGCGCCGTGGCTTCGCAGTTTGTTCCGCGCCGCCTCGAGCGACAGTCCCGTTCCGTTCTCCAGGGCCCTGAGAAAGTCAAAGCTTGCGACGCCGAACTCCGGAGAGAAGAGTTCGAACAGCACGTCGCCTTTTCGGACGACGTCGCCGACGGCCCTGACGTTCAGAACCTCGATCCATCCATCGACGCGCGTGTGCACATGGCTGGTCAGATGCTCGTCGTAGCCGACAAATCCGACGGTTTCGATCCTTGGCGCCACATCCGTCATCCGTGCTAGCGCGGTCCGTACCCCGATGGCGTTGATCTCGGCCGCGCTGAGCGAGACCTCCGAAGGGTCGTCGGAAGGTTCCTGCCCGGCATAAACCGGGATCAGATCCATTCCCATGGGCGACTTGCCCGGGCCGGGTTGCCGGAAATTCGGGTCCATCGGAGCGACCCAATAGAGGATCTCCGGACCGTCCGATCCCCCGGTATTCTCCGGATTAAGGTAGAGCCTCTCAAGTGTGATACCGCCTGCGGTGCCGCCCGCCAAAGCAAGGATCGCGAGAGCCGTGTAGCGTCCACGCATTGCAACCTCCTGCCAGCCGATCCGCTGTGGATCGGCCAAGAAATCAAGATGAACCCGAACCGCTAAAAGGCTCGGGTCCGCAAGAACCTGTCAGGAAAGTCGGGGAGGGCGTTCAGGGAGAGGGGTGTCGATCGAAGGTCCGACCAGATTTGTCATCCGCTGAGCGCAGGCGCTTCGGCTGTGAGCAGTGGCCAGTAGAATGTCGGAATGTTGAAATTCAGAAAGGCAGCAAGCCGATACATGGCAGTTTGACGCGGCCTCGCTCTCGGGTTCACAGCATTCTGCGTTGGGGTTCCCGGATGTCATATGGTGCGATGCGTGGTCTATCGATCCGGTGTCGGACGATATCCAGGCGACGTGTCCATGAATGTCATGCCCCGCATGGTCCATCGCAACGGCCGCAGCCAGTCCTGTGATCATGAGCGACATGCACATGATCAGCGCCGTTAGACGCTTCGCTGCAAATCTGTACGCGACCGTTGCCATGACTCTGAAATAGTTTCGGCTACGTATCGAGACAACTAGATTTTGCGTGAACGCGTCTGACGGGGCGCTGTTTCATGACTGATAAGTCCGCCAAGCAGTCATTCGGCCAAGTGGGCCTCGGTCCGAACCTGACCGAAACCGTCAGATGTCTCCTAAGAGCAGTATCCGGAGTTGCCTCTGCTCGCACGCTGGCAGACGCAGAAACCACTCCGGCTGAGTCGCCAGCTGCGCTGCAGAAAGAAAAGCTGCCGTTCGAACCGACTGCAGCGTGTTTTTTGCCCTGAGGTCCGAGTTGCGGACAAAACTGCCGGTCGCTTGCATTCAGCAATCAACGGCTTAGGCGTAGCCTTCAACGGAAAAAGTTATCATTGACTTAATTCAAGGCTACCGGTGCGTGTAGATGGCAACCTGAGTAACGCCAAACACTATCCGCCGAGGGCTGTTGGGGTGTAATTTCCTGCGCCCAGCTACATTTTTTCTGAAAGTCAGCACATTGGCGCTGCTGGCCATAGTTATGCAGCCACGAACCGCTATGGTGTCGTGGAATACCAAAAATGGTATCCATTACACTGCAGAGTCTCCATTTTTTGGAAACTCGAAAAGGCACTCCCTTCCGTGTCAAGCGGAAACGCTTTCAAATGTACCGTAAACCTGCAATGCGCTACATTACAGACGTGGAAAAGAATGCATATACAATAAGAAACCTAAAGCGAGTCTACGGCGAAGGGCCTGCGGCCGTGCACGCATTGCGCGGAGTAAATCTGGACATTCCGGAACGAGAAATCGTTGTGCTACTTGGCGCTTCAGGCAGCGGAAAGTCGACCTTGCTGAACATTGTCGCCTTGATCGGCCCCACCTGAGTGGTCCAGTTTGGCTATTAATGCATAAGCGACCAATTTTCCGTCTAGTCGCCGATAATATTCCTGATCCTTTCGATGGTCGCGTTATCAACTTCGACCCCTTGCAAACGCGCCTTCACTCGATGCTTCCGGCGTCCTTCACCAGGCAGTCGTGCACCGTCCTGCGCCTCAAATGCGTCGGTTAAGCGAGAAAGAAGCGCTGCATATCTGTCGCCGGCCGTTTTCTCGGGATCAATAGCAATGAAGAATTGACCAGTCTTTGGCGGACCGCCGACGGTTCCGGAAAACGGCGAGGCGTCTATCCCGAGCGTAGCGCCTGTCATCAAAACCGCCATCGTCTCGACGAGTAGAGCCGCGCCGACCCCTTTGTAACCTCCTGATGGGGCCATCGATCCCTTCAGCCCGACCTCTGGATCAGTGGTCGGGTTGCCATCGGGGTCCAGCGCCCAACCTACCGGGATCGGCTTACCTTCGCGGGCGTGCTTCATAACTTCGCTCTTGGCGATTGTGCTGGCACTCTGATCGATCAGGATTGCCGGTTCGCGGTCGAGGCCCGGAACGGCGATCGAAAGGGGATTCGTGCCGACCACGGGTTTGGACCCGCCGGATGGAGCTATCGATGCTGGCGCATTGGTGAATCCGAGTCCGACTAGCCCGGATCGCGCCAATTGCGCCGTTTGATAGCCCAGAACGCCACAATTGTAACTGTTTCGAATGGCCAGCGCCGCGATACCTTGTTCGCGCGCCAGTGGCACCAGGCGCTCGAAGCCAAGATCGATCGCAGAATGGGCGAACCCAGTCATTGCATCGACGCGGACCACTGATGGACTGGATACCTCGAGCTTTGGCTGCGCCTGACCGTCGACTTTACCGCAACCTACGTGCTCGCAGTAAATCGGGATGTAGGCCAGGCCGTGGCTCGCGATCCCGTCGGCCTCGGTCGCGCTTGTGGCAACGGCAAGTGGCCGTGCATTAGCCTCCGATGTACCAGCCGCAACAAGCGCGCGAAAGCTGAGGTTCTCGATATCAGCGAGGCTGAGTGTAGTTGTCGGCATTAGTGAAACCTCGGTTTAATCATTGTCGGACAGTCCGGCACCCGCGCCCTTGAGGCGCGACTCCTCGGTGGCCGGCGCATAAGTACGATGGGCAAAGGCCAACAGTGCCGCCCAATCATTCGCGTCGGGATCTGCGCGCAGACGGTGGCTGTATGGCTGATCAATCGTTCCTCCGATACAGATACTGGCCCCAACAGACGAACTCGGAGGCGCACCGCTCGACGACAAAAGCTCGCCGTCTGTACACAAGACCAAATCGCCAAGGACAACCTCTACGGGCTTTTCGAACTCACGGGCCAGAAGAGCGGCAAAGGGTGCCAAAAACACCGGTACAGCCACAGCCCCAAGCCGGATGTCTTTGCCGCCAAGTTCGTGGGCGCGATCTGAAATTGCCGCACCTGTCGCCAGAGGGCACAAAATGCCGCCCCTCGCGGTCCAGGGCTCGCTGCCGGTTTGAGGCAACCACCCAGCGATGTTTTGCCCGTCGATCCGCTCAAGTAGTTCAGTGAGTGCTCTGCAACCGTCAAGATCGCGCGAGCAAAGCCAGCGAGTTGCCTTCCCGGCTTCCTCCGCCAGCCCCCAGGGATAGCCCGCGCCGCGTGCCGCCCTCTTTGCGGTAGCCTCGATCTCATTCAATGACAGGTTCATACCGAGAACTCCGGAAAGACCCAGTCATCAGCATTGGTCGGCGCCAGTTCCTCGGGATACGGCGCGCCCGCGTACATGCAAATGCGCACCCAGCGGTCCGAACGCGGGTCGAAATGCGTTGCTCCGAAAAACGAAAGCTTCGCCCGCAGCATGTCGATCGGCATGACATCTGCTGCGATCGTGTTGTCGTGGATCTCGCCATAGGGCGCGATGCGGCTGATCTGGGCGCGGCGGACGGTGTGGCGATGCTCGGGTTGGTTCAGCAGGAACTCGGCAATCGGCGCATCATCACCCCAGTCTTGCAGCGCGGCGAAGGCCATGGTGGCATCTCGGGCCGGGGCCAGGGGCTGTTCGTAATCCGATACTGGTTCTTCAAAGCGCTCGCCCAGGCGCGGTTCCAGTTTTTCCTCGGACACATACCAGGCTCGGGCGCAATTCTGCGAGTTCTGCCAATCCAGTTTCAGCGCCCAGCCGAATGAAGTCTCCAAAAGCCGCCGGACCTCGCCAATCGGCATTGCGCCATCAATGCGGAACGCGGCCGCGTTGCTGTCCGCCATGCAATGCGCCAGGCCATCAACCAACTGGCCGTACGGTTCTAGAATGAGAGAGGCGACAAGCTCCTGCCCCTCCTCGCTCAACGCGCTTTCGGACCAAAGGACTAGACGGTTCCACGGCTCGGGACCGTCGAGGTTGCTGCCGTCCAGGAAATCGCGCAGGCGGTCGAGGTCGCTCCGCAGATCAGAGAGTTTCGCAATCTGAAACGGATGCTCAGACCTCCACTGCGCTACAGAGATCTCTGTTCGCGCTAGTCTGTCCAGAAAGACGGCAATTTCTTCGGATGTAGCTGTGTCAATTGACCTTACGCGAGAGATCGCCTCTTCGCGGGCCATGATCCAGTTGTTGAACAGGATTGGGTGATTGACGATGAAGGGCGCCATTCCCAGTCCAGTTGAATTCCCGATTCCGAGCCGCCGGGCGATTGCTGGATCAAGATCGGCTGCTCGGTCCCCGCCTTTTGCCCGTGCCATATGCTGGACGAGGTCCCGCACGAAGATTCTGGTCAGATAGACCGACAACATCTCGGCCTGGAACGGCACCTGCATCTCGGGGCGGTCGGCGATCGCCTCGCGGTCGGCCGCGCCGAATTTGCCGGATCCGTACACGGCTGTCGTCCGCATCAGGTAGCCGACATCGTCGATCATCCCCGCGTCGGGCTGCCGTCCGGCCGCCAGGGCGTCGACGACATGCCGCCAGAGCCGGACGGAGCGGTTGGCGCGCGACAGCGACAGCTCCCTCTCGGACACGCGGCCGGCCTCTTGCAGGGGAACATTCCGCGCGAGCCGGTCGATATCCTGCGGTGTGGGAACGCCGTCGAACAAGGCGAAGGTGGCGTCCCAGGCCTCGGCGATGACCCGGTCGGACCGCAACTCGTCCGGAAGGTCATGGGCGAAGGACACCAGCGAATAGCTGCGCGTCGGGCCCGTCGCGGTATACACCGCCCGCCCGACGCCTTTTGGGTCGATATCGAAAACGGGGCGGGTGAACGTCCAGCCCTCGCCGGCCAGCCGGCGGGTGAGGATGCGCATGAAGCTCAGACGGCACTGATGAAGAGACCCCAGCCGCCTGAGCGTCATGACCCGGGCCGGGTCCCGCCGCGCGATATGGGGCGCCGTACGGGTCACGACGCCGGGCCGGGGCCGAAACTCTCGGCGAAGAAGCGGTACCAGTTCCACCCCATGATCCCTGCGACCTCGGCGTCGCTCATGCCGACCTCGCGCAGCCCGGCCTCGATAGTCCCGAAATCGCGGTTGTCCCGAAACCAGTCGGGCATCTCCGGGAAACCCGGATTGGACGCGGACCCTTCGCCGTAGTCGATCTGCTTCGTCCAGCGCCCCGTCCGCATCCACTCGACCACGCTGTCGGGCTGATCCTGGCAAAGGTCGGAACCGATCCCGAGGTGATCGGTGCCGAACCTGTCAGCCGTGCGCGCGATCATCTCGCAGAAACTTCGCAGCGTGCAGCCGGATTTGTCGCGCAGGTGATGGGGATAGAGCGAAAAGCCCAGCATGCCCCCGTTCTGCGTCACCGCACTGATGACATCGTCTTTTTTGTTTCTGAGTGCGGGCGACCACGCGTGGGGGTTGGCGTGGGTAATGGCGATCGGGCGGTCCGAGATCTCGGCGGCCTCGATCGTGGAGCGGTCGGCCGAATGGCTCATGTCCACGACTAGGCCGACGCGGTTCATCTCGCGGATCACCTGCCGTCCCATGCGGGTGATGCCGGTATCCTCGGCCTCGTAGCATCCGGTCGCCAGCAAGGACTGGTTGTTGTAGGTCAGCTGCATGAAGCGCGCGCCCAGCGTGTGAACGATCTCGACCAGCCCGATGTCGTCCTCGATCGGGCTGGGGTTTTGAAACCCGAAGAAGATCGCCGTCCGCCCGGTCTCGCGCGCGGTGTCTATGTCGCCGGCCCACCGCCCCTTCATGATCAAGTCGGGATGGGTTTCGAACCACCGGTTCCAGGTCTCGAAGTTCAGAACGGTTTCGCGGAAAGTCTCGTGATAGGCGATGGTGACGTGCACCGCATCGACGCCGCCTTCCCGCATCTGCCGGAAGATCTTCTCGGACCAGTTGGCGTATTGAAGACCGTCGATCCGCATCAGCTCGGACTACCTGCGCTGATGTAGGCGGTTTTGACCGTCGTGTAGAACTCTGCCGCAGCCCGTCCCTGTTCCCTTGGACCATAGGAACTGTCGCCGCGTCCCCCGAATGGCACATGATAGTCAGTTCCCGCCGTCGGAAGATTGACCGTAACGACGCCGGTCCGGGCATTTCGCCGGAAATGGGTAGCACGGGCGAGATCGCGAGTGACAATCCCGGATGTCAGCCCAAAATTCGTGTCGTTAACTGTCGCCAATGCCTCTTCATAGCTGTCGACCCGGATCACCGCGGTCAGCGGCGCAAACATCTCTTCCCGATTGATGCGCATAGTATTGTTTGTATTTAGAAAAACACCAGGTGACATATAGTAACCGTCGTGGGGCATATCGAGCCGTTCTCCTCCGCAGGCGAGTTCAGCCCCCTCGGATTTCCCGAGCTCGACATAAGCAAGGTTCTCCCCTAGTTGCTGGGCGCTAACGACTGGGCCCATCCGGGTGCCGTCCTCGAGTGCGTGGCCAACCTTCATGGCCTTTGCACCGGCCACGAGCTTTTCGACGAAAGCGTCGTGAACAGAAGAATGCACAATCAGCCGGGAGGATGCCGTGCACTTCTGACCCGTCCCGCCGAACGCGCCGCCCAACGCGACCGATACAGCGAGATCAAGGTCTCCGTCGTCCATGACGGCGAGAGCGTTTTTCGAGCCCATCTCCATCTGGACCTTGGTGAGGTTTTGAATAGCCGCTGCGGCAATCCCCCTGCCGACCGGAACGGACCCGGTAAACGAAATCGCATTCACTATCGGGCTTTCGACGAGTCGTTGCCCTACTGCACGTCCCGATCCCATCAACAGTGAAAAAAGACCTTTAGGTATGTCCTGTTTTGCGATGATTTCGCTTAGAGCGACCGCTGAAGCCGGCGTGGCATTGGCGGGTTTCCAGATAACCGCGTTTCCATAGCAAAGCGCCGGCGCGATCTTCCAGGAAGCGGTCGCGGTCGGGAAGTTCCAGGGTGAGATAACGGCGACAACGCCGACCGGTTCTCGACGCACGTCGATTTCAACTCCCGCTCGAACGCTATCTGCGTTCTCGCCGATCTGGCGCAGGCACTCGGCGGCATAGTAAGTGAAGAACTGACCGGCGCGGTACACCTCGCCTTTGCCCTCCGCCAGTGGCTTGCCTTCTTCACGACTCAAAAGCGTGCCGAGTTCATCAGACCGGGCCATGAGTTCGTTGCCAATGTCCATCAGAACAGCTTGTCTGCGCTCAATCCCGACAGCGGCCCACTCCCTTTGTGCGGTCCGGGCCTGATCGAGAGCAGCGTCTATCTGATCGGGACTCGCTTGCGCGAATAAGCCGACCAGATCGCTTAGATCGGATGGGTTGCGGTTTTCGACTTCGCTCTCACCCGCAACCCACTTCCCTGCAATGAAATTTTTCTTTGCGTATGACATGCCCCGGCCCAGATGATTGATGGGCAAACATGGACCTTGCACGCCATATCAGTCAAACTTAATCTTCAGGAAGTTTGAAGCTGTGATCAAGATCGAAATGCTCCTTTGCATTGGAGCGGTGGCTCAGGCCGGTAACCTTGCCGACGCGGCCATTCGACTGGGGCGAAAGCAATCCGCCTTTTCGAAGACCCTGAAGCACTTGGAAGAACACCTTGGCCAGCCGCTTTTTGAAAGCGAGAGGAAAAACCGTCTGTCTCCGCTTGGGCACGAAGTCTTTCGCTCGCTCAGCAGCAGTTGCGTCAATTCGACGATACCATTGACGCCATTGAATCTGCCGCACAGGCACCTCCCCGCGGAAGAGGTTGAAAGGCTGATCGCCGATCTGATCAGAGCGAGATTGGAGAGACACGATGTTGCGACGCGTCTTATCCGGTATCTATCTGCATCAGAGGTTGGCGCCACATCTGCCAAACTACATGAGGTGCAAAAGACACAGGACTGTCTGGCGTTGGTCGAGCGGGCAGATATCGCGCCAGGCGATATCGTCGTTCGTATGCACGTCGAAGACATCTCGAAGCTGGTTTAGTGCGATCCGGAAAAGATCGACCCGGATCAGCTCATCATCCAAGGCCCATTCCGGATGCGCAGAAGGGGCGTTGAGCTGAAACTGCATCTTGGAGATGCGCCGACTGAGATTGATAGAATGCTCGTGCGAACATCGGAAATGCACAGCGATGGATGGCGATGATCCTCGACGGCAAATCCTTTGCAGAGATTGCGGATGCGGAAGGGACTTCAAAGCGGCGGATCCAAGACGTGGTTGATCTGGCACTGCTCGCACCAGTTGTCTTGGAGGCGATTGCTGCGTGTGAGCAGCCAGATGGTCTGACCTCTGATTACCTGATCAAGTCCGGCGTTCCCGCGATATGGTCGGAACAGCGCGAAACCTTCGCGAAGCTGTAAGTCAAAACCTCGCAAAAACTACCAAACTCGTACCGCCGGAATGGCGAACAGAGACTGCGGCGATAAATCGACCGGATGTGTGCTCTGCTTGGGGTCTCGTTTTGAAATTGGCCAAACTAACAGGCTGAAGCTCAGGCACTTAATTGAGTGCAGGTTGCAGACGGCCATTTTTAGAGAAATGTGGCTGGGGTGGTAGGAGCGAAAGCGGGCCTAAATTCAACTCATTGTTCTTGAAGAGTCTTATTGAAGAACAATAGGTTGTGTGCCAAATACCTGTACCATCGACCTGTACCATCGGCATCATATGGCTGGCAGTTTCCACTATCTGAAGAAGCGCGGACACACTTGGTATTTCCAGCGAGCAGTCCCGAAAGACCGACGCACGAAACTCGGCAAGGAGCAGATTGTCGAGACGCTTGGCACACGTGACGTTTCCGTTGCGATGTCGCGCCGGACGGAACGAGCGGCGCACTGGGAGGCAGTCTTCGCGCGGCTCAGGGGGACCCTCCGACCTTCGGAGGATGTGTCCCCTCGCGTGGTGTACAACGAAACGGTCGAGTATCTCAGGCAATCCAATGCTGAACCGACTCTCGCCAACTCCAACTACGCACCAGGCGACGAACCGATTACAGAGATAGACACCCTGCAAGATCGCTTGCTCGAAGAGGCCGGGGAAGAGTTCGGGCGAGATGAAGGTGGGCGGCCACTCGCTATGTCACCGGCACAAGAGGCCATGTGGGACGCTCTTCAGGACCACCAGAGGGAGCTGCAGGGAAAGCGAGCAAGGGCTGCCAGTCGGTATGGTCTAAGGATTTCCGAAGCAAGGGATCGCTACCTGTCACGGCTTGAGCAGGGCGGCGATCGCCAAACCATCCGCCAACACAGGACGACGCTATCTCGCTTTGCGGAGTTCCTCACCGACAAGTCGCTCCAGAGTGTCACGAAGGCCGACGTGGGGCGCTTCATGGGAGTTCTAGAAACACTGGATCCGAGTTGGGGCAAATCGCCGAAGGACAACATGCGGACGTTCGAGGAGATCCGTCCGCGTCCTCTGACAGCGGTACGATCTCTGTATCTCGGAGCGATGTGTCGGGCTGCGGCTTGCCCTTCTGCTTGCCACGGGTTCCCAAGACGATCCCACCCGCCTCATCTCGCTGAGGACGCTCCACCGTGATCTGCCGGTAGCCGAAGGCTTCGTTCTTAAGAAGGAGCGATAGAGGTTTGAGCTTCACCTGTCCTCCGTCCGGGGCAGTCGGAGCCTTCTCGCCCTTCACAACGACCTCCCTGCCGCTCTCCTTGCCGTTGGGATCGAAGATCGTGGCCAGCTCAGCCTCGACGCACTCCCCGAACAGCCGGGTCACTGTCGCGATGCCCTCTTCGCTGATCTCCTTGCGCTTGGAGCCCAGCGACTTGCGCATCTTCTGCCAAAGGTCACTGGCATCGATCAGCTGAACGATTCCCTTGCGGTGTTCCGGCTTTCGGTTCGACAGGATCCAGACGTAGGTGGCAATCCCGGTGTTGTAGAAAAGGTCGGTTGGCAAGCCGATGATCGCTTCCACAAGGTCGTTTTCCAGCACATAGCGGCGGATCTCGCTCTCGCCTGACCCTGCGCTACCGGTGAACAGAGGGGAGCCGTTCAGGACGATCCCGAAGCGTGAACCGCCATCCTTCGCAGGGCGCATCTTCGAGATGAGGTGCATCAGGAACAGGAGGGAGCCATCCGAAACTCTCGGGAGGCCGGGGCCGAAGCGACCGTTGAAGCCCTCGACCTCGTGTTCCCGCTTCACGTCCTTCTGAACCTTCTTCCATTCGACACCGAATGGCGGGTTAGAGAGCATGTAGTCGAACTTGGTGTCCGGGTGACCGTCTTCGGACAGCGTGTTACCCGCCACGATGTTCCGGACGTCCTGCCCTTTGATCAGCATGTCGGCCTTGCAGATCGCATAGGACAGGTCGTTCAGCTCCTGTCCATACATAGTGAGGCGGGCATCGGGGTTGTGTTCCGAGAGATACTCATCGGCCACTGAGAGCATCCCGCCGGTCCCCGCCGTGGGGTCGTAGATTGTCCGAACAACACCGGGCTTGGACAGAACTTCGTCGTCCTCGACAAACAGGAGATTGACCATCAGGCGGATGACCTCGCGGGGCGTGAAGTGTTCCCCTGCGGTGTCGTTGGAGGCTTCGGCGAACTTGCGGATCAGTTCCTCGAAGACGAGGCCCATCTGCATGTTGGTCACTCGACCGGGATGCAGGTCGAAGCCCGCGAACTTCTCTGTGACCAGGTAGAGTAGCTTGTTCTTGGTGAGCCGGTCGATCTGTTCAGCGAAGGCGAAGCGGTCGAAGATGTCCCTCACCTCGGGAGAAAAGCTCTCGACATAGGACAACAGGTTCGGCCCGATGTTGTCTTGGTCGCCAATGAGACGGCGCATGTCGAGCGGTGAAGCGTTGTAGAAAGCGGCACCGGAGGCGCGACGCATGAATGGATCGGCATTCAGACCCGCCTTGGACTTCTCATCCTTCTCTCGAAGCACTGCTTCTTTGGTCGGCTCTAGTACGCAGTCGAGACGACGTAGGACCGTGAAAGGTAGGATGACGCGTCCGTACTCGGACTGCCTGTAGTCTCCGCGCAGAAGATCAGCGACAGACCAAATGAGCGACGAAAGCTGGGATTGCGACATGCTCGACACCGTCCAAACGAAAGAGATTCAATGCTTTTTTGCAATCTTAGGATGGGTTCGATGCAAGCTCAAGCGATGGAACCGCTCCAAGAATAGGGACAGGCCTTGAATCGCCGTGGGTCGCCAGTTTCAGAAGCTCTGAACCTGAAGCATAGAGTTGTACCATTGGCCTGTACCATCTCAGGCCTCAGCGCGCCCGTAAATTATTGATTTATAGGGAAAATATTGGAATGGCTGGGGTGGTAGGATTCGAACCTACGATACACGGTACCAAAAACCGCTGCCTTACCACTTGGCTACACCCCAACGGTGAGCGGCTACTTACGATTGTTGTTGGCGGGGTTCAAGGGCTTTCGAAGAAAAAATTCGGGCGAATAAAAATTTTTTTGCACCCTCCTCATCAGGTGTGCAGCACTGCTGCACTAACCCTGTTTTCGGCTTGGCGGTTTGGAAAGCTCGGGCTCGATCCTGAACGCCATCAATGTCCGAATGGGGCAGTGTATCATATGGGTTTCAAGTACGCGCAGGGTTGGATCAATGGCGGCGAGATCGCGGCGGGGGTGTTGAAGATTTGCTCCAAAGACGGGCTGCGTTTCGTGACATTCATGCTGTCGCCCTGCCGTCGGCATGCCAGCCTGGGGAAGGCAAAGGGAAGGATCCAAATGAAGGTGCTGGGCACGCCGGACCACAGGTTCAGTGACCTGCCGGACTGCGGCTTTGTACCCAACTACCTGATGGTGGATGACACCGAAGGCAGAGAATTGCGGGTCCACTATCTGGACGAAGGGCCGAAGGCTGCGTATCCGGTACCAATGATGCACGGAGAACCATCCTGGTCGTACCTGTATCGTCACATGATCCGGCCCGTCGCCGCAGCCGGACTCCGGGTCATCACGCCCGATCGTGCAGGCTTTGGAAAATCGGACAAACCTGTCGAGCGGACCGATTTTACCTATGCGCGCCACGTGTTTCGGTTGAGGCGGGTGTTGCGTCGCCTCGATCTGCGTGACACCACCCCGTTTCGTCAGGACTGGGGCGGGCTGATCGGGCAGCGACTGTGGGCCGAAATACCGGATCGGTTCGCGCGGATCATGGTCGCGAACGCGGCGCTGCTCACAGGCGACCAGCCTCTGTAGCGCGGCGTTCGCCGCGTAGCGCCGGTTCAGCCAGGAAACGCCTGAGTTTCGCGCCGGGCGAAACGTCCATGGCGGAGCGGTGTCCACGCTGTCCGAGGTCGAGGTCTCCGACTATGACGCGCCGTTCCCGGATGATGGCCACAAGGCGGGAGCGCATAAGTTTCCCGTGCCGGTGCCAGACCGGCCGGACGACCGGGAATCCGAGTCGAATCGCAAGGCCATGGCCGTCATCCGAAACTTACTGACGCCGGTCCTGACGGACTTTGGCGCCGAAGACCGGATATGGCCGGCGCGGACCGCGTGTTTCAGGAACTCTGTCCGAGTGCCGCAGGACAGCCGCATCTACGTCAGCCCAAAGCCGGGCATCCTCTGCAGGAGGATGTACCCGAAGCGCTTGTTAAAACCTTATTGGGTTTTGTCCGGCGCACGTCCTGATCCCGGTTATTCGCGGATTTCGTTCGGGTCCACGCCCCATAGGTTGCTTTTGGGCGCCCAGCCGCCATAGCCGCCGGCCGAAATGCGACACCAGTCAATATTGCAACTGCCTAGGCGGGCCACCACGCCGGATTCGAATTGCGCATTGATCAGTGCGCCCGGATCGGGGCTGGCGCGCACCGGCAGCATGTCGGCTTCGACCAGGACGGTGCGAACGCCTGACAGCAGGGCATAATGCACCCAGCCTCCGGCGCCGTCGCGGTCTTGAACTTTACGCCAGTTGCCGTATTCGGCCACCACCTGCAGCGGCATGCCGCGCCTTTTGAACACCCAGTCGATCCGGTGGGTCAGCGACGGGCCGCGGCGCACGTTGGCCTCGGCGGCCTTCATCGAGACATAGCGTGGAATCGGTAGGTTGGTGACCTGGCCGCGGACCTGCTCCGCATGGGCGGAAGAAACGCCGAGACCACTGAACAGCGCCGTCACAATGCCCAGAAGCGGGCGTTTCCGCCGGAAAAAAGCGCTCACTGCCTGCTCTTACGCCTGTCGATCGTGATTCAAAAAGGTGGGGATGATGCCCCAGGGGTTCTTGTGCCCCAACTGATCCTGCGCCACGATGCCATGGCGCGCGTCGGATTGCAAAGCAGTAGGAGGGCTGAGGTGCCGAGAGAACGTCTGAGTGTTGTTGTAACGCGACGGTTGCCCGAAGTGGTGGAAACACGGCTGAGCGAGCTGTTCGATGTCAGGCTGCGGGACGATGACACGCCCATGACGCGCGACGAACTGGCGGCCGCCGTGAAAGAGGCCGACGTGCTGGTCCCGACGATCACCGACTCGATCGATGCGGGGCTTTTGGGCCAGGCCGGCGAGCGGCTGCGCTTGATTGCGAATTACGGCGCCGGGGTTGACCACATCGACGTCGCCACCGCCAGGCAGCGCGGCATTTTGGTGTCCAACACCCCCGGGGTGCTGACCGACGATACGGCCGACATGACCATGGCGCTGATTCTGGCGGTGACACGCCGCATCCCCGAGGGGCTTTCGATCATGCAGAAAGGCGACTGGGCCGGCTGGGCGCCGACCGCCTTGCTGGGCGGCCGCATCGGTGGGCGGCGTCTGGGGATTCTGGGCATGGGCCGTATCGGGCAAGCCGTCGCGCGCCGTGCCGCGGCATTCGGCATGCAGATCCATTACCACAACCGTCGTCGCCTGCGCCCAGAGATCGAACAGGAGTTGCAGGCCACCTATTGGGAAAGCCTGGACCAGATGGTGGCGCGGATGGACGTGATCTCGATCAACTGCCCTTCGACCCCGTCCACCTTTCACCTGATGAATGCGCGGCGGTTGAAGCTGATGAAACCCAGCGCGGTGATCGTGAACACGTCGCGTGGCGAGGTTCTGGATGAAAATGCGCTGACCCGGATGATCCGCGCGGGCGAGATCGCGGGCGCCGGTCTGGATGTCTATGAACACGGAACCGACGTGAACCCCCGCCTGCGTCAGCTGCCGAACGTCGTGTTGCTGCCGCATATGGGGTCGGCCACGCTGGAAGGGCGGATCGAGATGGGCGAAAAGGTCATCATCAACATCAAGACCTTTGAAGACGGGCATCGCCCGCCCGATCAGGTCGTGCCCGCGATGTTGTGAGTTTGCTCCCGGCCAGTCATCGCGCGGCCGGGATTTTTTTTGGGGCCCGCTAGGCGCGGCCCACAGCAAAATTTTTTTCGGGAGGACTTCAGGATGCGTGTTTTGTTTTCTGGATTGACGCTTGCGGCGCTGGCTTTGGCCGGCCCTTCGATCTCACAGGAAGCCGCCGATGCCGTGGCCCCCGAGGCCGCCTCGGAAGGTCAGGTTCTGGCGCTGACCGAACAGGCCCTGGCCGCGCTCGAGGCCAAGGCGGCCGGTCGGCCGGTTTCGGCGCAGAACTGGATGGTGGCCGCAGCCAATCCGCTGGCGGTCGAGGCGGGTGCCAGGGTGCTGCGCAACGGAGGCTCGGCGGCCGATGCCATGATTGCAGTACAGGTGGTGCTGGGCTTGGTCGAGCCGCAATCGTCAGGCCTGGGCGGCGGAGCATTCCTGGTCTGGTACGATGCGGCAAAGCAGTCTTTGACCACGCTTGACGGGCGGGAAACCGCGCCGCGCGCTGCCACGCCGACCTTGTTTCAGGACGAAAATGGCGAACCGCTGAAGTTCTTCGATGCCGTTGTGGGCGGCCTGTCGGTCGGCACGCCCGGTACGCCTGCTTTGCTGGAGGACGCGCACCGGCGCTGGGGGCGCACGCCGTGGCCCGGCCTGTTCGAGGATGGCATCCGCCTGGCCGAGGAAGGCTTCGTGGTCTCGCCCCGGCTGGCCAGTCTGGTGGCCGCCGATGCCGAGCGTCTGTCGCGGTTCCCGGCCACGGCCGAGTATTTCCTGCCGGGCGGAACGCCCATTCAGCAAGGCCAGCGGCTGACCAACCCCGACTATGCCCGGACCCTGCGCATTCTGGCACGCGAGGGGTCCGCCGGTTTCTATGGCGGCGAGATCGCGGCGGATATCGTCAGCACCGTCCGAAACGCACCGGGCAACCCGGGCGTCCTGTCGGGGGTGGATCTGGCGCTGTATCAGGTGCTCGAACGCGAACCGGTCTGCGCCGAATATCGCGCCTATGAGGTCTGCGGGATGGGGCCGCCGTCCTCGGGTGCGCTGACGGTGGGGCAGATCCTGGGCCTTTTGAACGGGTTCGATCTGGCGGCGCTGGGTCCTGATAGCGCCGAGGCCTGGCGGCTGATCGGCGACGCCTCGCGCCTGGCCTTCGCGGATCGAGGCCGGTACATGGCCGACAGCGACTTTGTTCCCATGCCCACGCAGGGGTTGGTCGATCCGGACTATCTGTCGGGGCGCGCCGCATTGCTGAACGGCCCCGCGGCCCTGACCGAGGTGGCTCCGGGAATGCCCGAATTCGATCACGCCCTGAACTGGGCCGACGATGTTTCGATCGAACTGCCCTCGACCTCGCATATTTCCATCGTCGATGCCGCTGGCAACGTTCTGTCGATGACGACGACCATCGAGAACGGGTTCGGCTCGCGCCTGATGACCAACGGGTTCCTGCTGAACAACGAACTGACCGATTTTTCGTTCCGCACCCACAAGGACGGCGTACCAATCGCCAACCGGCTGGAGCCGGGCAAGCGCCCCCGGTCGTCGATGAGCCCGACCATCGTCCTGCAGGACGGTGCGCCGGTTCTGGCGATCGGATCGCCCGGCGGCAGCCGCATCATCGGCTATGTCGCCAAGTCCATCATTGCCTGGGCCGACTGGGGCATGGACGCGCAGCAGGCGGTCGCCCTGCCGCATCTGGTCAACCGCTTCGGCACCTATGACGTGGAGGCCGGGACCGAGGCCGAGGGGCTTGCCGATGCGCTGGCCGGGCTGGGGTTCGAGGTGAACGCGCGCGATCTGACATCGGGTCTGCACGCAATCGAGATCCGCGACGGGTTGCGCGGTGGCGCGGACCCCCGGCGCGAGGGGATCGCACTGGGCGAGTGATCACGTCGCAGGGGCCGGGGATTGCCTGCCGCGCGCGGGCAATCTAGTCATTGAAACGCTTTGCGCAGAGTGGATCAGAAAAGGGGGATGCCATGGGCCGTGCAGCCACATTGGAGAGAAACGCGGCGGGGATCGAGACCGCAATCGGCATTCTCAAGCAGCGTTTCGGCGACCGTTTGCAAACCGGCGCCTCGGTGCGCGAACAGCACGGGCACACCACGACCTGGATCGAGAACCAGAGCCCGGATGCGGTGATCTTTGCCGCCTCCACCGAAGAAGTGGCCGAAATCGTTGAAACTTGCGCCGCGCACAAGGTGCCGGTCATTCCGTTCGGAACGGGCACGTCGCTGGAAGGGCATGTGAACGCGCCGGCGGGCGGAGTCTGCATTGATCTGGGCCAGATGAACCGGATTCTGGCCGTGAACGAGGGCGATCTGGACTGCATCGTCCAGCCCGGTGTCACGCGTGAACAGTTGAACACCCACCTGCGTGACAAGGGGCTGTTCTTTCCAATCGACCCCGGCGCGAATGCCTCGCTGGGTGGCATGGCCGCAACGCGGGCATCCGGCACCAACGCGGTGCGCTACGGGACGATGAAGGACAATGTCCTGAGCCTGGAAGCCGTCATGCCCGACGGCCGGATCATCCGCACCGGCCACCGCGCAAAAAAAACCTCGGCCGGGTATGATCTGACCCGGCTGCTGATCGGCGCCGAAGGCACGTTGGGGGTGATCACCCAGTTGACCTTGCGCCTGCATGGCATCCCCGAGGCGATCAGCTCGGCACGGTGTTCCTTTCCGTCCGTCGATGCGGCCTGCCAGGCGGTGATGGCCACCATCCAATACGGTGTGCCGGTGGCGCGGATCGAACTTCTGGACCAGCTGTCCGTCAGGGCCGCCAATGCCTATTCCGGCCTCGATCTGCCCGAGACGCCGCTGCTGCTGCTCGAGTTCCACGGCTCAGACGCGAGCGCCGCCGAACAGGCCGAGACTTTCGGCGACATCGCCGACGAATTCGGTGGGACCGGGTTCGCGGCAACCGCAACCGTGGAAGAGCGCAACAAGCTGTGGCAGGCGCGGCACGACATGTACTGGGCCTCGTTGCAGCTGCGGCCGGGCGCGCGCGGGATATCGACCGATGTCTGCGTGCCGATTTCGCGCCTGGCGGAATGCGTGACCGCGGCGCAGGACAAGGCGGCAGAGCTTGGCCTGTTGGCGCCCGTCGTGGGCCACGTCGGCGACGGCAATTTCCACACGCTGCTGCTGATCGACATGGACAACCCGGACGAGGTCGCCAAGGCCGAGGACTTCGTCGGCTGGCTGAACGATCTGGCCATCTCGATGGAGGGAACCTGCACGGGCGAACACGGGATCGGGCAGGGCAAGAAGCCTTACCTGACGCGGGAACTCGGGCCGGCCGTCGATTACATGCGGGCGATCAAGGCCGCGCTGGATCCGCACAACATCATGAACCCGGGCAAGATCGTCTGATCTGAACCGGATGGTCGGTCTTGGCAAAGGCAGTCGGGAACAGGTGAAAGAGGCGCGGCGCTTCATCCGCCGTTGGGTCCCCGAACCACCCGTTTTGCCGAGCATTCTCCCCCGCTGAGGGCGCGCAGGTCGGTTTTGTACCGTTTTGCGTCGGATGGACTTGGCGGTTTGCCATGCGCTTGGGCATAAACCTTGCCAAACAGACTCAATCCGGAGAGCGGGCACATGAAAACCCAAGTCAAAGCATTGATCGTTGGCGGCGGCGCCATCGGCACATCGATTGCCTATCACCTGGCCAAGGCGGGCTGGGACGATGTCATGCTGATCGAACGGGACGAACTGACTGCGGGGTCCACCTGGCACGCGGCGGGTCTGCTGCCGCTCTTCAACATGTCCTACGCGACGACCCACATCCACAAATACTCGGTGGATTTCTACAAGACGCTCGAGGCGGAAACGGGCCTGAATGCGGGCTTCTCGGTGGTGGGCAACCTGCGCATGGCACAGACGCAGGAGCGTATGGACGAATACATGCTGTATGCCTCGACCGCCGAAACCTGCGGTGTGCCCTACGAATGGCTGAGCCCGGCCCAGATCAAGGAGCGGTGGCCGCTGGTGCGGACCGATGATCTGGTCGGCGCGATCTATCATCCGACCGACGGCTACATCAACCCGGCCGACGTGACCATGGCGATGGCCAAGGGCGCCCGTCAGCGCGGCGTTATGATCGAGCGCAAGTGGCAGGCCGATGCCTTTGAATGGAAAGGCGACCACTGGGACGTGACCCTGACCAAGATGGTCGAGAAGGGCGGCAACCTGGTGCCGTCAGACGAGCAGATCGTCGTCTCGGCCGAGCATGTGGTGACCGCCTCGGGCAACCACGCGCAGCGCACGGCGCGGATGCTGGGGATCAAGATCCCCGCGATCCCGGTCGAGCATCAGTTCATCGTCACCGAACCCGACGCCGAGCTGGTCAAGTTCCGCGAGGCCGGCAACCCCGAGCATCCGGTTCTGCGCGACGCCGACGCCAAGTGGTATGTGCGCGAGGAACGCGGCGGCTGGATCCTGGGCCCCTACGAGCGCAACGCGCCGGCCCGTTTCGAATATGGCGTGCCCGACAGCTTCCGCGCCGACCTCTTCCCGCTGGATCTCGAGCGGATCGAAGAGGAATACATGAGCATGATCCACCGGATTCCGTCCACGGAAACGGTTGGCCTCAAGGACGATTTCAACGGCCCGATCTGCTATACCCCCGATGGCAACCCGCTGGTCGGCCCCGCGCCGGGTCTGCGCAACATGTGGCTGGCCGAGGGCTTCTCGTTCGGTATCACTGCCGCCGGCGGCACCGGTTATTACCTGGCGCAGTTGATGGTCGAGGGCGAGGCCGAGATCGACATGGCCTCGCTGGACCCGAAACGCTACTCCAGCAACTGGATGACCACCGAGTTCGCCGCGCGCAAGAACGAGGAATGCTACGAGCACGTCTACATCCTGCACCACCCGGACGAAGAGCGCGAGGCCTGCCGCCCGCTGCGCACCGCCCCGGCCTATGACCGCCAGAAGGCGCGCGGCGCGCAGTTCGGCTGGGTCAACGGCTGGGAGCGTCCCAACTACTTCGGCCCGCTGGACGCGCCCGAGAATTTCGACCACGACGCCCGCAGCTTCCGCCGCGGCGGCTGGTGGCAATATGCCGTGGAAGAGGCCAAGGCGATCCGCAACGGGGTCGGTCTGATCGACGCCACCGCCTTTACCAAGCACATCGTCAAGGGGCCGGGCGCGACCCAGTTCCTCGACTGGTTCACCTGCAACAAGCTGCCCAAGGTCGGCCGCATCAACCTGACCTATGCGCTGACCGATCACGGCACCACCCGCACCGAATACACCATCGTGCGCCTGAAGGAGCACGAATACTACCTCGTCTCCGCCGGTGCCTGGACCGAGTATGACGCCGACTTCCTGCGCAAGGCGGCCGAGGACAAGATGGCCGAGTTCGGCTATATCGAGATCCAGGACGTGACCACCCAGTGGGGCGTCTTTGCCATCGCCGGGCCCAAGTCGCGCGACGTGCTGAAAGAGGTCATCAAGGACGCCGAGCCCGAAACCGCCCTGTCGAACAAGCGCTTCCCGTGGCTGTCGGCCCGTCAGATCGAACTGGGCATGTGCCCGGTCAACGCGATCCGCGTGGCCTATACCGGCGAGCTGGGCTGGGAACTGCACCACCCGATCGAGATGCAGAACTACCTGTTCGACCTGCTGGAGAAAGCCGGAGAGAAGCACGGCATGAAGCTGGTCGGCGCCCGCGCGCAAAACTGGCTGCGGCAGGAGAAATCCTATCGCGCCTTCGGCACCGAACTGGGCCGCGACGCGACGCCGCTCGAGGCCGACCTGCCGCGTTTCGTCGATCTGAACAAAGAGTTCCACGGCAAGGACAAGCTGATCGAGACCGGCGTTCGGGTGAAATGCTGCACCCTGCTTATCGACGGGCCCGAGGATGCCGACCCGTGGGGCCGCGAGGCACTCTATACGCCCGAAGGCGAGCGTGTGGGCCGTCTGACCTCGGGTGGTTATTCGGTGGCCTTCGAGAAATCGATCGGCATGGGCTACGTCAAGCCCGAGCTGGCGGTGGAAGGCACCAAGCTGAAGGTCAAGATGTTCGACAAGCTGTGGGATGCGGTCGTGACCTGCGACAGCCCCTACGACCCGGAGAACGAAACCATCCGCAAGGACGGCTGATTGCTCCCCCTGTCAGGCGGCGCGCCCTGAATGCGCCGCCTGCGGCGGCCCATGCCTCCGGCGGAGGTATTTTCAAACAGAAGAAGCAGCCGGATCGAGAAATGATCCAGCCCCCCGCCTGTGGCAGGGGGCCTTCTCCTGTTGCGGTCATCGGCGCCTCCGCCTGTACCGCATCTCCAGACTTTCAGAGAATGGTAAACAAAACCCTTCTTCTGTTCAAAAATACCTCCGCCGGAGGCAAGCCTGCCTTGGCAGGCTTTCCCGGTGGGGCACCTGGTTCAGTCCGAGGTCAGTTCATCGAAACATTCCAGCGCCTTGGCCGCATACATCATCGACGGTCCGCCGCCCATCTGGATACTCATCGCCAAAACATCCGCGACCTCTTCGCGGGTTGCGCCCGCCTTGATCAGGGCTTCGACATGCAGCGAGATACAGGGCTCGCACCGCACCGCGACCGAGATGCCGAGGGCGACGAATTCCTTGGTCTTGTAGTCAAGCGTTCCGCCTTCCTTGACGGACTTACTCAACGCGCCGAAGGCGCGGGCCGTGTCGGGGACCGCGCCGTTCAGGTTTCTCAGCCCCGATCTTGTGGAAGAGAGTTTTTCTTTCCAGCTCATGTGTAGCTACCCTTTTTTAAACATATCGTTGTTGGCATGTGTATAGGGTTTTGGAGCTGTCTCCTTGATCTCGATCAGGTCGCCGGTTTTTCGGCGACAAGGGCCAGGTTGTTTGCAGGCATCTCCAAGACCTGCACCAGTTCCAGCCCTGCGTCCTGCATCAGGTCAATCGTGTCGAAATCGTCCTTGTAGCCGATTTCGGGATCCTGCGCGGTCAGGGTGGCGTGAAATCGGGCATCGCCTTCGCTGGTCAGTTCCTCGGCCCGCATGAACGGACCATACAGGACGAAACGCCCGCCCGGAGCAAGGGCGCGGGCGGTCTCGGTGATGATGGTCTCTGCCTCGGGCTGGCTGATGAGGTGCAGCAGGTTGATCAGCACGATCAGATCCTGCCCACCGTGCCGGTCCGACCAGCCACGCTCGGTCGCGTCCAGCGCGATGGCCGGGGCCACGTTCGGCAGGTCGCTTGCATAGTCGTCGATGCTGGCGCGCCGCGCGGCGTCGATCTCGGTCGGCTGCCATTCGAGCCCGGGCAGCCGCTCGGCAAACGCAGCGACATGCTGACCGGTGCCGCTGGCCAGCTCCAGCGCGCGGCCTCGGTCGGGGGCGACCTCGGATAGCAGAGCGCACAGGTGTGCGACGTTCCTGCTGGCAGCCGGGGCGACCAGCCGGGCGCCATCGCCCGGAGTGGCGACGCTTGCGCACGGGGGAAGGGGGCGCCGGGTCATGATCGCAGTCGCGCAGGGGACAGCGCCGTGACGATCTCGGGCGGCAGCTCGGGCGGCAGGCCCAGCGCCAGGTCGGCGACCAGCCGCGCTGCCGCAGGTGCGGTCTGAAACCCATAGCCGCCTTGCGCGGCCGACCAGACAAAGCTGGCATCCGCCGGATCCGGACCCAGAACCAGCGTGCCGTCGGGCGCAAAGCTGCGCAGACCGGCCCAATTGGTTTCCACCCGCACAACCGGGCAGATGACCATTTCCTCGTAACGCGCCAACCCTTCGGCCAGCACCATGTCATCGGCCCAGGCGTCCTGTGGGGCAACGGGGTCGGCGTCGGCCGGGGACACCAGCAGCTTGCCGGCGTCGGGCTTGGCATACCAGGTCTCGCCCGCGCCCAGCATCATTGGCCAGTGGCGCAGGTCATGGCTGCCGGGCGCGGGCAGGCGCGCCATCGAGCGACGCCGCGGCGTGATCCCGATCGGGTCGATCCCGGCCATCGTTGCCACCTCATCCACCCATGCGCCTGCCGCGTTGACGATGGTCCGGGCTTCGAATTCCTGCTCTGCCGTCACGACCCAGTGTCCGGCCTTGCGGATACCTGTCACCGCCTGCCCGGTCAGGACCGTCCCGCCATTGGCGCGGATCGTGCGGGCGAAATCCTGCAGGACGCGGTCGGTGTCGATGTCATGGGCGGCCTCGCTAAGCGCGGCGCGGGTCACCGTTTCAGGGTTCAGAATAGGGACATGCGCCAGTGCCTCTGAAATCGGGATTTCCGTCATGTTCAATTCGGCCACGTCCAGGGCGAACTGTTCGGCCTGATTCTGCTTGGCCAACAGCATCAGACCGCGCGGCGTCAGGTATCCGCTGTCGGCAAAGAACCCGGCACTGGCCCTGTTCAATGCAACCACCGAAGCGGGGCCATACCCCTCCTCGAATAGCGCGGCCGAGCGCCCCGAGGCGTGGTAGCCTAACGCGTCTTCGGCCTCGAGAACGGTGACCGAGCCGTGTTCCGACAGGCGGGCGCCTGCACTCAGCCCCGCGACGCCGCCGCCGATGACCAGAAAGTCGATCATGTGGCCTCCTCGAGCCTGTCGGTGGCGGGTGGCGGCGATACGCTGAGCGCGGTGATGCGGGCATAAAGATCGGGGGACATTTCGAAGGTCAGCGCGGCCAGCGACGGGTCCAGTTGTTCGCGGCTGCGCGCCGAAATGATGGGGGTCGGCGCATAGGGGCTGGCGGAGACCCAGGCCACCGCCAACGTCGCCGGATCGACCCCGGTTTCGGCCGCCAGATCGGCCAACCGGGTCGCGGTTTCGGCCATCCAGTCGGCCCCGTAGCGGCTGGCATAGCGTTCATCTTCGGCCAGCCGCCCGCCGCCGCCGCGCGCATACTTGCCGGTCAGCAGACCGCCGCCCAGCGGAGAATAGGAAAACACAGCGATTCCCTGATCGGAACACATGGGCAGGATCTCGACCTCGGCCTGACGCTTGACGAGGTTGTACATCGGCTGCAGCGCGTCGATCGTCAGATCGAACTGCGCGGCGATCTGTGCGGCTTTCATCACCTGCCAGGCGGCAAAGTTGGACAGGCCCAAATAGCGGATCTTGCCGGCCTGTTTCAGGCGGGCGAAACACTCCATCGTCTCGGCCACATCGGTTCCGGGGTCGAACCGGTGCAGGTACAGCAGGTCGATCACGTCCTGCCCCAGTCGGGCGCGAGAAATGTCGAACTGGCTTTCGATATTCGCCGCCCCCGCGCCACCCGTATACCCGACCTTGGTCGCAATCAGCAGATCGTCGCGCTCGGGCGCGATCATCTGGCCCAGCAAGGTTTCCGAGGCGCCATCGGTGTAGACATATGCCGTGTCGAAATGCGCGATCCCTGCGGCCCGGCAGGCATCATACATCGCTCGGCTCTGGTCCGCATCGGCGCGGCCGCCGAATTGCATCGTGCCGAAGGCAAATCCGCGCAAGGGTGCGCCGTTCAGGGTGGTAAGGTACTGGGTCATGTCTGCGTCCGATTGGTGATCGTTTGGACGAAACGCCGGAACAATCCGTCCCCCTTGTTTAAGCGGGGTTGAATTTGCGCATCAACCCATCAAGTCCCTTTCTGCAGGATTTTCCGAAGGCGGATTTTACCGGCGCAGATATTCACCCGATGGCCACGGGGCATATCCCCTCGTATGTGACAGAGGCGGTTGGAAGCGGCTTTCTGTTCACCTTCATTGTGTTTTTCACCGTCGGCGTGGTCGTTCTGATCGGGGTCGGGTACCTGACCCTGCATTCGGTGCCGGAGAAGATGGCGCATGAAAACAACCACCCTCAGTTTAAATTGGTCAGGCTTCTGGCGCTGCTGGCACTGTTCATCCACGACGGCATCTTCTGGATTGCGGCGATCCTGATGGCGGGTTTCCAGTTTCCGAACTTCGCTGCTCCGCTGCGTTCGATTGCCGATGCCATCCGGTCATTGGCACCGGGCCGCGGCCAGCCACCCGACCCAGAGGCGCCCGCGGCACCCGTGACCGCCCAGGGGACGCGCACTGACGGAGCTGCGGCCGATGCTTGAAACACTGATGTGCGCGCTGGTCACCGTGCTGCGGGATTTCCTGTTCCGCAGGTTCGTGCAGGGCAAGCGGATCGCGCATGAAATCACCCTGTTCACCATGTGGTACGAGCTGCGCTGGGACCTGACCACCTGCGCGATCCTCGCGCTCGTGATCACCATGTTGTTCTACTTCCATCCGGCCAGCAAGACCGCGGCGTCGTATTTCCGCACGGTGACGATCCTGCCGCAGCTAGGCGGGCGGGTGTCCGAGGTCTATGTGACCAACAACCAGATCGTCACCGCGGGGCAGCCGATCTTCCGGATCGAGGATTTCACCCAGAAGGCCCAGGTCGAGGCGGCGCATGCGCAGATCGCCCAGATCCAGGCCTCGTTGAAAGTGACCGAGACCGACTTGGCCGAAGCCGAGGCTGGCATTGCGGCGGCCAAGGCCGCGCTGGATCAGGGCCTTGAGGACCTCGAGCGCAACACGACCCGGCGCGACGAGGGCTCCAGCGCCGTGCGGCTGGCCGAGATCGACCGGCTGGAAAACCTGGTGGCCGAGCGCCAGGCCCAAGTGCGTGCGGCCGAGTCGAAGAAGGCCGCTGTCGTTCAGCAGATCGAGGAATTGATCCCCGCCCAACTGTCCAGCGCCAATCCGCAGTTGGACGCGGCGTTGGCTGAGTTGGACAAGACGGTCGTCAGTGCCGGCGTGACCGGCCGTGTCGAGCAGTTCGGGCTGCGGGTCGGCGACTATGTAAGCCCGCTTCTGCGTCGGGCGGGCATGCTGGTGCCCTTAAACTCGGGGCGCGACAGGTTCCAGGCCGCGTTCAACCAGATGAGCGCACAGGTGATCGAGCCCGGCAAGATCGGAGAACTGGGCTGCATGACCAAGCCGTTCACGGTGATCCCTGTCGTGGTGGTTCAGGTGCAGGACGTGATCCCATCGGGGCAGATCCGGCCCACGAACGAGTTGCGTGACGTGCAGGTCAATACCAATCTGGGTTCGATCCTCGTCTATCTCGAGCCGCTGTATGGCGGCATGGCCGACACGATCCCGAAGGACAGCAACTGCCTGGCCAATGTCTATACCGACAATCACCACAAGCTCGAGGATGAAAGCCTAGGGTTCTGGCAGAAGGCGTTTTACCATGTGGTCGACACGATCGGTGCCTTGCATGCGGCGGGCCTGCGCCTGCGGCTGATCCTGATGCCGGTTAACACATTGGTGCTCAGCGGGCACTAGCCGCGTGCAGCGACTGCGCGCTCGCGCCATTGTGTCTGGCCAAAATCGGGATCGCAGGCTAGGAGCCGCGCATGTTCGATGCACAGATCCGACCCATTATTGATCCGGTGCTGAACGCGCAGGGGCGTGTTCTTGCCCGGCTGGGCTTTACCGCCAACCAGATCACGCTGATCGGGTTGGGGCTGGGGCTGGTGGCCTGCGGCCTGATCGCCGTTGGGGAAACGGCGTGGGCCTTGCTGCCGCTGCTGTTGTCGCGCTTGGCGGATGGGCTGGATGGCGCGGTGGCCCGCGCGCGCGGAGGGACCGATTTCGGCGGTTACCTTGATATCACCTGCGATTTCCTGTTCTACGGCGCGGTCCCATTCGCATTCGTCGTCGCCGACCCTGCGGCCAACGGCTTGGCCGGGGCCTTTCTGCTGCTGTCATTCTACGTTAACGGCACCAGCTTTCTGGGCTTTGCCCTGCTGGCCGACCGTCACGGACTGCGGTCTGAGGCGCGGGGGAAGAAGGCGCTGTATTTCACCGGCGGCCTGCTGGAAGGGGCAGAGACGATCGCTTTCCTGGTTCTGCTTTGCCTGCTGCCGCAGGCATTCGCGCCCATGGCTTGGGTGTTCGGGGGGCTGTGTTTCCTGACGGCGTCGTCGCGGGTTCTTCTGGCCTGGCGCAGTTTTCGGGACCAACTGTAAATAAAAAAGCCCGCCAGATGGGGCGGGCTTTCCGGTGTTTTTCAGATCCGGCTTACTGCGGAATTTCGCCTTCCAGGCCTTCGACATAGAAGTTCATGCCGGCCAGCGTGCCGTCATCGGCCACTTCGCCTTCTGCCAGCCAGGCGCTGCCGTCCTGCTTGTTCAGCGGGCCGGTGAAAGGATGGTATTCACCCGATGCGATCGCGTCCTTCAGAGCCAGAGCTTCAGCCTTGACGTCGGCCGGAACGGCATCGGAGATCTCGCCGATCTCGACCATGCCTTCCTTGATACCGTCCCAGGTGTTCACCGACTCCCAGGTGCCATCCATCACAGCCTGGGTGCGCGCAATGTAGTAAGGCGCCCAATTGTCGATGATCGAGCTGACGCGCGGCATCGGAGCATATTCGCTCATGTCCGAGGCCTGGCCGAAAGTGATCACGTTGCCGGCTTCTTGTGCGGCAGCCTGCGGTGCGGTCGAGTCCGTGTGCTGCAGGATCACATCGGCGCCCTGTTCGATCAGAACCTTGGCGGCATCAGCCTCTTTCGCCGGATCGAACCAGGTGTAGGCCCAGACGATTTTGAACTCGACATCCGGGTTCACCTTCTTGGCGTGAATGAAGGCCGAGTTGATGCCGCGGATCACTTCGGGGATCGGGTACGAGCCGATATAGCCGATGATGTTCGACTTGGTCATCTTGCCGGCGATATGACCTTGGACAGCGCGACCCTCATAGAAACGCGCCGAGTAGACCGACACGTTGTCGGCGGTCTTGTAGCCGGTGGCGTGCTCAAATTTCACGTTCGGGAATTTCTTGGCCACGTTGATGGTCGGGTCCATGTAGCCGAACGAGGTGGTAAAGATCAGGTCGGCCCCTTCCAGCGCCATCTGGGTCATGACGCGCTCGGCATCCGGGCCTTCGGGCACCGATTCCACGTACACGGTTTCGACCTTGTCGCCAAAGTGCTTCTCGACAGCCTGACGGCCCTTGTCGTGCTCGTAGGTCCAGCCGCCATCGCCCACCGGGCCGACATAGACGAACCCGACCTTTGTCTTGTCCTCGGCCACGGCGCCCGTGGCAAGGCCAAGTGCCATGGCGGCGCTTGCCAGAAGTGAAGTGAATTTCATTTAGTTACTCCCCAATTTGGTACAGTTGGCCCCTAGTGCGAGGCGTGGAAGGTCCGGCCAAGTGAGGCAGGTGCCCTGCTCTTGTCGGCCGAAAGGATCACGAGCACAAGGATCGTTATGATGTAGGGCGACATTGCCAGATACTCGACAGGGATGGCAACGCCCGCTGCCTGCAAATTCAGCTGCAGAACGGTGATGCCGCCGAACAGATAGGCACCCAGCAAGGTGCGCCACGGTTTCCAGCTGGCGAACACCACCAGTGCCAGCGCGATCCAGCCGACGCCGGCGGTCATGCCTTCGGTCCATTGTGGTACCCGGATCAGGCTGATATAGGCCCCACCCAGCCCGGCGCAGGCGCCGCCGAAGAGGATGGCCAGAATGCGGATCCGCACCACCTTGTAGCCCAGCGCATGGGCGGCATCGTGGTTTTCCCCCACCGCGCGCAGGATCAGACCCGCTCGGGTGTATTTCAACATCGCCCACACCCCTGCGGTCAGCGCAATGCCCACATACAGGATCGGATCATGCTGGAACAGGATGGGGCCGATCACCGGCAGGTCGCTCAGGACGGGGATGTGGATGTCGCCCATGCTGGGCGGCTTGATGCCCACATAGCTTTGCCCCAACAACGCGCTGAGGCCTAGGCCGAACAGCGTCAGGGCCAGGCCGCTGGCCACCTGGTTGGCCAGTGCGAACTGGGTCAGCAGCACGAACAGCAGCGACAGCAGCGCGCCGCCGATGGCCGCCGCCACGAAACCCAGCCAGGGCGAGCCGGTCTCGACCGAGATCGCAAAGCCGCTGATCGCGCCCACGATCATCATGCCTTCGACGCCAAGGTTCAGTACGCCGGCTTTCTCGACGACCAGCTCTCCGATTGCGGCCAGCAACAGCGGGGTGGCCGCCACCATCAGCGAGGCGATCAGCAGAATGGGGTTGATTTCACCAAGGTTCATGGGTCACGCCACCTCGCTGCGGGCCGCACGGATGCGGTAGTTGGTCAATAGGTCAAAGGCCAGCAGGAAGAACAGCAGCATCCCCTGAAACACCTGAATCGCGGCGGCGGGCAGCCCCAGCTGAGACTGCGCGATCTCGCCGCCGATATAGGTCAGCGCCATCAGGCCGCCGGCCAGAAGGATGCCCACCGGGTGCAGACGGCCGAGGAAGGCCACGATGATGGCGGTAAACCCGTAGCCCACGTTGAAGTCGATGCTCACCACGCCCGCGGGGCCGGACACTTCGAACATGCCCGCCAAGCCCGCCAGGGCACCCGAAAGCCCCAGGCAGAACAGGATCAGCCGGGGCGGGTTCACGCCTGCGAATCTTGCTGCGCGGGGGGCCTCGCCCGTCAGGCGGATGTGAAAGCCCAGCATGTGCCGGTTCAGCAGGACATAGGCAAAGATCACCGCAACGAAGGCCGCGACCACACCCCAGTGCATGCCCGATCCTGCGATCAGTTCCGCGTTGTGCGCGGCGTCATAGGATTGCAGGTTGCGCGAGCCCGGAAAGCCGAACCCCTCGGGGTTTTTAAGCAGCCCCAGCGAGACCGAGGCCAGGAATTGCTCGGCCACATAGACGAGCATCAGCGAGACAAGAATCTCGTTGGTGCCAAAGCGCACTTTCAGAAAGGCCGGGATCATCGCCCAGATCCAGCCCCCAAAGGCCCCGGCGAGGACCATCAGCGGAAATACATACCAAGCATCAAGCGGATAGAAGGCCAGCCCGATGCCCGCGCCGAAAATCGCCCCCATGATGTACTGACCCTCGGCGCCGATGTTCCAGATCCCGGCGCGAAAGCCCAGCGACAGCCCGATGGCGATCAGGACCAGTGGCGCGCCTTTCACCAACAATTGCGGCCGGTAATAGAATGAGAACTCGCCGAACAGGGGCTCCCAGAAGATCGTGCCGATCGCCTCGACGGGGTTTTTGCCCAAGATGGCGAACAGCAGCCCGCCGAACACCATCGTGGCCACCACCGCCACCAGCGGCGTGGCGTAGGACCACGCCTTGGACGGCTGTGGGCGTTTCTCCAGCACGATCATCCCGTGATCCCCCTGCCTGTTGCGTTCTTGTTGATGTGCGCCGGTCGAAAGCCGCGCCGAGGCCTATACATGCGCCACCTCCATGCCATGCGCGCCGCCCATCATCAGGCCGATCTCTTCGACGCTCAGGTTGGCCGTGGGCCGCGGCGCGCTCAGTCGCCCCTCGTTCAGCGCGGCGAAACTGTCCGAGATCTCCATCAACTCGTCCAGGTCCTGGCTGATGCAAACCACAGCCGTGCCCTGGGCCGCAAGGTCCAGAATAGCCTGACGGATCGCGGCGGCTGCGGCGGCATCGACCCCCCAGGTCGGCTGGTTCACCACCAGAACCTCGGGGTTTTGCAGCACCTCGCGGCCGATCACGAATTTCTGCAGGTTGCCGCCCGACAGCGACCGCGCGGCGTTCTCAGGGCCGGGCGTGCGGACGTCGAAGGTTTTGATGATCCGCTCGGCGAAATCCCGGGCTTCGCTCCATTTCAGAAAGCCCCGGGTTTCGAGGTTTTCCCGCACCGACCCGGTCAACAGGGCGTTCTCGGTCAGGCTCATGTCCGGTGCCGCCGCATGGCCCAGACGTTCCTCGGGCGCGGTTAGTACACCCAGCTCGCGCCGTGCAGTGGGCCCCAGCCGGCCGATGGGCTGGCCGTTGAATTTGATGGCGTCGGCCGTGGTCAGGATTTCGCCCGACAGCGCACCCAGCAACTCGTCCTGCCCGTTGCCGGCGACGCCGCCGATGCCCAGAACCTCGCCCTTGCGCACGGTCAGGTGCACGTTTTTTAGCGCCGTGCCGAACTCGGACGGAGACGGCACCGACAGGCCGGTCACATCCAGCGCCACCGGGCCGAACGCGCGCCCCGCGCGTTCCGGTGTCTGCAAGGCCGAGCCAACCATCAGTTCGGCCATGTCGCGGGCCGAGGTCTCGGACGGTACGCATTCGCCCACATTCTTGCCCAGCCGCAGGATGGTGGCGTGGTCGCACAGCGTGCGGATTTCTTCGAGCTTGTGCGAGATGTACAGGATCGAGGTACCCTCCGAGCGCAGCTTTTTCAGCGTCTCGAACAGGATCTCGACCTCCTGCGGCGTCAGAACCGAGGTGGGTTCATCCATGATCAGCAGCTTGGGGTCCTGCAACAGGCAGCGGATGATCTCGACCCGCTGGCGTTCGCCCGCGGACAGGTCGCCCACGGTCCGGTACGGGTCGAGCGGCAGGCCGTAATTCTCCGAAACTTCGCGAATACGCGCAGCCAGGTCGCCCATGGGAGGTGGGTTTTCCATGCCCAAGGCGATGTTCTCGGCCACGTTCAGCGCGTCGAACAGCGAGAAATGCTGGAACACCATCGCGACGCCGTCGGCGCGCGCCGCGCGCGGTTCGCTTGGGACGTAGGGCTGGCCGCGCATCAGCATCGTGCCGCTGTCGGGCTTGACCAGCCCATAGATCATCTTGACCAGAGTGGACTTGCCGGCGCCGTTCTCGCCCAGCAGGGCATGGACTTCGCCTTCCGCTATGTCGAAGGACACATGGTCATTGGCCACGACGCCGGGATAGGCCTTAGTCAGTCCCTGCAGGCTCAGAAGTGGAGTGGTCACGCGCTCTGGTCCTTCTTCAAGTCATTCTGCCGGGCGGGGCGCAGGATATGTGCCGCCACACCGATTGCGATCATCTGCGGGTGCTTGCCCAGGGCCGGGTCCCCGATGGGGCAGGTGATCCGGCTGATCTGCGCCGGTGAATGCCCCAGCGCGGCAAGGCGCGAACGGAATCGCGCCCATTTCGTAGCCGAGCCGATCAGCCCCGCAAAGCGGAAATCATGCCAAAGCAGCCGGTTGCACAGTTCAAAGTCCAGATTGTGTGAATATGTCAGCACCAGGTGCTCGGCATCTGGCGGAGCGTGGTGCACCAGATCCGCCGGATTGGCTGCCGGCACTGCGGTAACACCCGGCGGAACCATCTCGGGAAAACGGTCGGGCGCGGTGTCCACCCAGGTGATCGCCAGATCGGGCAGGGGGGCCATCACACCGACCAGCGCCCGCCCGACATGTCCGGCCCCCCAGATCCACAGCTGGCTGAGGGGGCTGTGCACCGGTTCGATCATCCAGCCGTCGATCAGTTGGGGCTCGGGGCGCTGGCCCTGGTTGCGGGCCTGTGCCAGCAGCCGTTTCACCGAAAGCGGCATCGGAGCATCCGTGACGGGGCGGGCGATCACCTCGCGGTCCAACTGCGCGACAGCTTCCGCGTCATAGACCTCGCTCAGCAGCGTGACGGCGCCGCCGCAGCATTGCCCAAGGTCCGGCCCCAGCGCATGTCGGGATAGGCGGGACCGGTCTTGCTGGCCCCGGGCCGCCTCGGCCGCCTGAAACTCGAGCGTGCCGCCGCCGATCGTGCCCGCCTGCCCGCCGTCCCAAACCAGCATCGCGGCGCCGACCTCGCGCGGGGACGACCCGCGTATCGCGGCGATGACCACGCGTGTCACCTTGCCGTGTTTTTCTACCGCCTCCCTCAATGCCTCCCGATCGAAACCCATCAGTGTCCTCCGCGCAGCTTTCGGATACACCGCCAGACTTCTTCGGCGGTGGCCGGAGCTTTCAGACCCGGGTATCCATCGCCACAGGCCGCAACGGCATTCGACAGCGCCAGCCAGGCCGAAATTCCCAGCATGAAGGGCGGCTCGCCCACCGCCTTCGAGCGATAGATCGTGTCCTCGCGGTTCGCGCCATCCCAAAGCGCCACGTTGAACACGCCCGGCCGGTCCGAACAGGCGGGGATCTTGTAGGTCGATGGCGCATGGGTGCGCAGCCGGCCCTTGTCGTCCCACACCAGTTCCTCGGTCGTCAGCCAGCCCGCGCCCTGCACATAGCCGCCCTCGACCTGCCCGATATCCAGCGCCGGGTTCAGCGAGGCGCCGGCATCATGCAGGATATCCGCCCGCAGAATCCGGTTTTCCCCGGTCAGGGTGTCCACCGCCACCTCGGTCACCGCCGCGCCATAGGCAAAATAATAGAACGGACGCCCCTGACCCTTGATCCGGTCCCACTCGATCTTGGGCGTCTTGTAGAACCCGGTCGCCGACAGGCTGACGCGCCCCTGATAGGCCAGCGCCGCCGCCTCGGCAAAGCTGTAGCTTTCCTCGCCCACGGTAACCCGGCCATCGGCAAAGACGACCGCCGATGGGTCGGCCTGATGCCGCTGGCCCAGATAGGCGGCCATCCGGTCGCGGATCGTGTCACAGGCGGCCTTCACGGCCATCCCGTTCAGATCGCTGCCGGACGAGGCCGCCGTGGCCGAAGTATTCGGCACTTTCGCGGTATCGGTCGCGGTGATCTTCACCATCTCCAGCGGAATGCCGAACCGCGCGGCCGCCACCTGCGCCACCTTCTGGAACAGCCCCTGGCCCATCTCGGTGCCGCCATGGTTCAGATGCACCGAGCCGTCCTGATAGACATGCACCAGCGCCCCGGCCTGGTTCAGATGGGTCAGCGTAAAGGAAATCCCGAATTTCACCGGCGAAAAGGCGATACCCTTCTTGACCACGCGGTTCTCGGCATTCCACGCCGCGACCGCCGCCTTGCGCGCGGCATAGTCGCTCGACGCCAGCAGGGCCTCGGTCATCCCGTGCAGCTCGAAATCCTCGACCACCTGCCCATAGGGCGTGGTATTCCCCTTCATCTTTTCGGAAATACTCCGGGGGGAGGCCGCAGGCCGGGGGGCAGAGCCCCCCTCAGCCGGAGCCGCATAATAATTCCGCCTCCGCAGCTCGACCGGGTCCAGCCCCAACACATGCGCTGCGTGATCCATCACCCGTTCGATCCCTACCATGCCCTGCGGCCCGCCAAAGCCGCGAAACGCCGTCGCCGATTGGGTGTTGGTCTTCAGCCGATGGCTCTCGATCCGCGCGTTGGGCAACAGATAGGCGTTGTCGGCATGCAGCATCGCCCGGTCGGCCACCGGCAGCGACAGGTCCTGCGCCCAGCCGCAGATGGCGTAATGCTTGAACGAGACACCCTGAATGCGCCCCTCCGCGTCGAGCCCAGCCTTGTAGCTGATGCGAAACGCATGCCGCTTGCCGGTGATGATCATGTCATCGTCGCGGTCATAGCGCATCTTGCAGGCCCGCCCGGTCGCCCGCGCCGCGATGGCGCAGGCCACGGCCAGCGCGTTGCCCTGGCTTTCCTTGCCGCCAAAGCCGCCGCCCATCCGCCGGGTCTCGACCCGCACGGCGTTCATGGGAACACCCAGCGCCTCGGCCACCTTGTGCTGGATCTCGGTCGGGTGCTGGGTCGAGGAATGCACCAGCATGTCCCCGCCCTCGTTCGGCACCGCCAGCGCGGCCTGACCTTCCAGGTAGAAATGCTCTTGCCCGCCGATCTCGAACGTGCCTTCGACCACATGCGCCGCCTGTGCGATGGCCGTATCGGCATCACCCTTGGCGTAGATCCGCGGGCCGTCCTCGAACCGGCTGTCCGCGGCCAAGGCCTCCTCGATGGTCAGGATCGGCGTTTCCTCGGCATAGTCGATCCTGCCCAGCCGCGCCGCCTTGCGCGCCGCCGGATGGCTGGTGGCAACGACCAAAAACACAGACTGGCCCACATAGTTCACCGTCCCGTCCGCCAGCAGCGGCTCGTCATGGACCGAGGGCGAGACGTCATTGGCAAAGGGCAGGTCCTCAGCCGTCATCACCATCACGACGCCCTCGGCGGCCTTCACCGCCGACAGGTCCATCGCCGTGATCCGGCCCTTGGCGATCGGGCTCAACCCAAAGGCCAGGTGCAGCGTGCCTTTGGGCGTCGGAATGTCATCCACGTAACGCGCGGTTCCCGACACATGCAGATGTGCTGCGTCATGGGGCAGGGGCTTGGTCACGCTCATGCCGACACCTCCAGCACGTTGACCAACTCGCCCTGATCCTCTGCGAAATACCGCTCCAGCATCGCCTTGGCCGTCTCCAGCCGGTATTCGGCCGAGGCGCGCATGTCGGTCAGCGGGGTGAAATCCCCGTCAAACGCCGGCAGCGCGGCCTGAACGGTCTCATGCGTCCACGCCTTGCCGACCAAGGCGGCCTCGACCGCCGCGGCCCGCTTCGGAATGCCCGCCATGCCTCCGAAGGCGATGCGCGCCTGCACCACGAAGCCATCCGAAACGGTGACGTTGAAACAGCCACACACGGCCGAGATATCCTGATCGAACCGCTTGCTCAGCTTGTAGCATTTCAGCCGGTCCGATTGACGGGCAAAGCTGACCGCCTCGACGAACTCGCCGGGCGCGCGGTCCTGCTTGCCGTAATCGACAAAGAACGCCTCCAGCGGGATCGACCGCCGCGCGTCCCCTTTGCGCAGATGCAGCGTCGCCCCCAGCGCGATCAGCGCGGGCGGGTTGTCCCCGATGGGCGAGCCGTTGGCGATGTTGCCCCCCACGGTGGCCGAATGGCGCACCTGCACGCTGGCATAGCGCCGGATCATCTCAGCATAGGAGGGGTGCAGATCGGCCATCGCCGCGCCCATGCGGTTCATGTCCACCATCGCACCGATGCGGACCTCGTCTTCGGTGATCGAGATCTCCTTCAGATCGTCGCACCCGCCCAGAAAGATCACCGGGTCCAGATCGCGCAACTGCTTGGTCACCCACAGGCCCACATCAGTGGCGCCGGCCACCAGAGTCGCCTCGGGATGGCTGGCATAGACCTCGGCCAGCTCGTCGGACGAGCGCGGCATCATCGGCGAGGCGGGCTCGACCGCCACCGGCGTGTCCCTGATCCAGACCGGCACGGGCTGGTCTTCGACGGCCTTTGCCGCGCGGATGATCGGGGCATAGCCGGTGCAGCGGCACAGGTTGCCGGCCAGTTGCGTGTCGTGATCGGTTGCGCCATTCGCATGGCTGGCCACCATAGACATCACGAAACCCGGCGTGCAGAACCCGCATTGCGAGCCGTGATGCTCGACCATCGCCTGCTGAACCGGGTGCATCTGGCCATCCGGCCCGCTCGTGCCTTCGACAGTGCGCACCGCCTTGCCATGCAGCTGCGGTAGAAACAGGATGCAGGCATTCAGCGCCTTGGCGCCGCCCTCATCCGTCACCATCACGGTGCAGGCGCCGCAGTCGCCCTCGTTGCAGCCTTCCTTCGTGCCTGTCAGGCCGCGGTCCTCGCGCAGCCAATCCAGCAATGTGGCCGTCGGATCAACATCCGCCAACTCCACAGTCTCTCCGTTCAGAAGAAACGTGATGTTCATTCTAGAAACCCGTCGCGTTACCCCGTTGCGCCCATGGGTGCCCTCTCTCGATGCGACGTAGAGAAAGAAGCGGGCTTGTAGCTTGCCGAAAGATGTTAGAAACAGCGCCGGACGGCTGGCAAGAAAAACCGCCCCTGAAATGCACCATTCCTATTCGTCTTGACAGGTGTATCGACCGCCTGATCCGGGCACGACTTTGAAACAAAACACCTTTTTGCCATTGCGCCCCGATCTCAAGTAAAGCACCTTCTGAAAAACCCGAATAATCGCTGATTATTGTTTGAGCAACCCGCCGGTATCCTTCTGTCTTTTGCCCGCGCGCCGAGTGGGATAGCCTGCGCTCATGAGCAGTTCTCCGCGATTCATCCACCTGCGCGTTCATACCGAATATTCCCTGCTGGAAGGCGCTGTGCGGCTGAAAAAGCTGCCCGGTCTGTGCGAGCAGATGGACATGCCCGCCGTTGCGGTCACCGATACCAACAACATGTTCTGCGCGCTGGAGTTTTCCGTCACCGCCAGCGGCGCGGGAATCCAGCCGATCATCGGCTGCCAGGTGGACCTCAGTTATGTGACCGCACAGCCGGGCGACAAGCCGACGCAGCCTGCGCCCGTGGTGCTGCTGGCCCAGTCCGAGACCGGGTATGAGAACCTGATGAAGCTCAGCTCGTGCCTCTATGTGGACAAGGGCGGGCAGCTGCCGCAGGTCACGCTGGATGAACTTCAGCGCCATTCGGCGGGCCTGATCTGCCTGACCGGCGGCCCGGACGGCCCCGTGGGCCGCCTGCTGCAGCAGGGCCAGCGCCCGGCGGCCGAGGCGCTGGTGGACCGGCTGGCCGCGATGTTCCCCGATCGCCTGTATATCGAACTGCAACGCCACCCCGGCGAGGATGGCCAGCCCGAGGCCGAACGCCTGACCGAGCGCGGCCACGTGGAGATGGCCTATGCCAAGAACCTGCCTCTGGTCGCCACCAATGACGTCTATTTCCCAACCTCGGACATGTACGAGGCGCACGACGCCCTGATCTGCATCGCCGAGGGCGCCTATGTCGACCAGCAAGAGGGCCGCCGACGCCTGACCGCGCAGCACTATTTCAAGTCACCGCAGGAAATGGCCGCGCTCTTCGCCGACCTGCCCGAGGCGATCGAGAACACGGTCGAGATCGCCAAGCGCTGCGCCTTCATGGCCTACAAGCGCAACCCGATCCTGCCGAAATTCGCCGATGACGAGGTCGAGGAACTGCGGCGTCAGGCCAACGAGGGGCTGCAGAAACGTCTGGCGGTGATCCCCCACGCCGTCCCGCCCGAGGAATACCAGAAGCGTCTGGATTTCGAACTGGGCATCATCGAAAGCATGGGGTTCCCCGGCTACTTCCTGATCGTTGCCGACTTCATCAAATGGGCCAAGGAGCACAACATTCCGGTCGGGCCGGGGCGGGGCTCGGGCGCGGGCTCGCTGGTGGCCTATGCGCTGACGATCACCGACCTTGACCCGCTGCGCTACAGCCTGCTGTTCGAACGCTTCCTGAACCCCGAGCGGGTCTCGATGCCCGACTTCGACATCGACTTCTGCATGGACCGCCGCGAAGAGGTGATCCGCTACGTTCAGCAGAAATACGGCCGCGACAAGGTGGGCCAGATCATCACCTTCGGCGCGCTCTTGTCCAAGGCCGCGGTGCGCGACATCGGGCGGGTGCTGCAGATGCCTTACGGCCAGGTGGACCGCCTGTCCAAGATGATCCCGGTCGAAGGGGTCAAGCCGGTCTCGATCGAAAAGGCGCTCAAGGACGAACCCCGCCTGCGCGAAGAGGCCCGCAACGAAGAGGTGGTGGACCGCCTTCTGACTTACGGCCAGCAGGTCGAGGGGCTGTTGCGCAACGCCTCGACCCACGCCGCCGGGGTGGTGATCGGCGACCGGCCGCTGGACGAGCTGGTGCCGCTCTACCAGGACCCGCGCTCGGACATGCCCGCGACCCAGTTCAACATGAAATGGGTGGAACAGGCCGGTCTGGTCAAATTTGACTTTCTGGGCCTGAAAACCCTGACCGTGATCCAGAACGCGGTGGACCTGATCCGCAAGTCGGGCCGCGACCTGCACATCGCCGCCGACGGGAGGCAGCTCTATGATCCGCCCGAAGGCGCGGTGAACGAGATCAACGCGATCCCGCTGGACGATCCGGCCACCTACAAGCTCTATTCCGCGGCCAAGACCGTGGCGGTGTTCCAGGTTGAAAGCTCGGGCATGATGGACGCGCTCAAGCGCATGAAACCCACCTGCATCGAGGACATCGTGGCTCTCGTGGCGCTCTACCGCCCCGGCCCGATGGAGAACATCCCCACCTATTGCGAGGTCAAGAACGGCCAGCGCCAGATCCAATCCGTTCACCCGCTGATCGACCATATCCTCGAGGAAACGCAGGGCATCATCGTCTACCAGGAGCAGGTGATGCAGATCGCGCAGGTCATGGCGGGCTACTCCCTTGGCGGCGCCGACCTGCTGCGCCGCGCGATGGGCAAGAAGATCAAAGAGGCGATGGACGCCGAACGCCCGAAATTCGAGGCCGGCGCGGCCAAGAACGGGGTGGACGCCAAGAAGGCCTCCGAGGTGTTCGACCTGCTGGAGAAATTCGCCAACTACGGCTTCAACAAATCCCACGCGGCGGCCTATGCGGTGGTCAGCTACCAGACCGGCTGGCTCAAGGCGAACCACCCGGTCGAGTTCATGGCCGGCGTCATGAACTGCGATATCCACCTGACCGACAAGCTGGCGGTGTATTTCGAAGAGGTCCGCAAGGGGCTGGGCCTGCCTTACGTGCCGCCCTGCGTGAACCGCTCGCTGGCGACCTTCGACGTGGTGGATGGCCAGCTGGTCTATGCTCTGGGCGCGCTGAAAAACGTGGGCGTCGAGGCGATGAACCTCGTGGTGCAGGGGCGGGGCGACAAGCCTTTCGTCAACCTCTTTGACTTCGCCCGCCGGGTCGACCTGAAGAAGGTCGGCAAACGGCCGCTGGAGATGCTGGCCCGCGCGGGGGCCTTCGACGAGCTGGACAAGAACCGCCGCAGGGTGTTCGAAAGCCTCGAACAGCTGGTGCAGTATTCGGCGGCGATCCACGAGCAGAAGAATTCGAACCAGGTCTCGCTGTTCGGCGAGGCGGGCGACGATCTGCCCGAACCGCGCCTGTCGAAATCGCCAGACTGGCTGCCCGCCGAACGCCTGAGCGAGGAGTTCAAGGCCATCGGCTTCTACCTCTCCGGCCACCCGCTGGACGACTACATGCCCGCCCTGAAACGCAAGCAGGTGATGACGCTGGACGAGGTCACCGAAAAGGCACGCTCGGGTCCGTTGATCGCCAAGATGGCCGGTGTGGTCGCCGGACGACAGGAACGGAAATCGGCCAAGGGCAATCGGTTCGCCTTTGCCCAGCTGTCCGACCCGACGGGGGCATACGAGGTGACGCTGTTCTCGGAAACCTTGGAGAAATCACGCGAGTATCTGGAAACCGGCGCGCAGGTCGTGCTGACGGCCGAAGCCACGATGGAGGCCGACCAGCTGAAGCTGCTGGCGCGCTCGGTCGGTCCGGCGGATTCGGTGGTGGCCGAGGCCGGGGCAACGGGTCTGCGCATCTTCGTCGATCAGCCGCAGGTGGTGTCCACCGTGGCACGGGTTTTGCAGGACGCGGCGGGGGCGGCCCGAAATGCCGCGAAGGGGCCGGTTCACCTGTGCCTGTTGGACCCGGGCCTGCCGGGCGAAGTCGAGATGGATCTGGGGCAGGATTTCCCCATCAACCCGCAGATCAAGGGTGCGATCAAATCGCTCGATGGCGTGATGGACGTGCAGGAGGTCTGACGCCCCTTCAATAATGCGGCGGGCGTTCGTCGCCCAGGATGACCCCGCCGGACCCCTCCTGCGCGCGTTCGGCCTCGCGCTGCATCAGCATCGCGACATGGCGGGTCAGGCGATCGATCTCGTCCTGCTGCTTGGCGACGACCATGCTCAGGTCATCCACGGTGCGGGTCAGGTGGGCGATTTTCTCTTCCAGATGCTGCATCGCTGGGGCTCCTGTGATCTGGTGCGGTCATACCGCTGTGGCGCACGCAATGCCAGCGCTGGCTTGCCCCGACCCAGACCATGGGATAGACCGCGCGCGCAAGTGATGAAATCCCAAGGACGCCCCACATGGCCAAGCCCAAGAAACAGCCCCGCCCCAAGGCCGTCACGCCGAAAGGGTTCCGCGACTATTTCGGCCAGGAAGTCACGCAGCGCACCGAGATGCTGCGGACGATTGCGGACGTCTATCATCGCTATGGGTTTGATGCGCTGGAAAGCAGCGCCGTGGAAACGGTCGAAGCGCTGGGCAAGTTCCTGCCCGATGTCGATCGCCCCAACGAAGGCGTGTTCGCCTGGCAGGAGTTTGACGAGGGCGGCAACGGCGACTGGATGGCGCTGCGCTATGACCTGACCGCGCCGCTGGCTCGGGTCTATGCCCAACATCGCAACGACCTGCCCACGCCCTATCGCCGCTATGCGATGGGTCCGGTCTGGCGCAACGAAAAGCCGGGTCCGGGGCGGTATCGCCAGTTCTATCAATGCGATGCGGATACGGTCGGTACGGCCAGCATGGCCGCGGATGCCGAGATCTGCGCCATGCTCTCTGACACGCTGGAGACCGTGGGCATCCCGCGCGGCGACTATCTGGTGCGGGTCAACAACCGCAAGGTCCTCAACGGCGTGCTCGAGGCCATGGGCCTGGGCGCGGACGCGGCGGCGCGCGATGACGTTCTGCGCACCATCGACAAGTTCGACAAGGTGGGCGAGCAGGGCGTGCGCGAGTTGCTGACCAAGGGTCGGCTGGACGCCTCGGGCGCGTTTATCGAGGGCGTGGGTCTGTCCGACGATCAGGCCGAGCCGGTGATCGCCTTCCTGACCTCGAAAGCCGATGACGCCGCCGGAACGCTGGCCAACCTGAGCGCGGCCGTGGGTGACAGAAAGATCGGCGCTGAAGGCATCTCCGAGCTGGAGCAGATCGGCGAATTGCTGGCTGCGGGAGGCTATGGCGCCGATCGCATCCAGATCGACCCCTCGGTCGTGCGAGGGCTGGGATACTACACCGGTCCGGTCTACGAGGCCGAGCTGACCTTCGAGATCTTCGATGAAAAGGGTCGCAAGCGGCAATTTGGTTCCGTCGCAGGCGGCGGGCGCTATGATGATCTGGTCAAGCGCTTCACCGGGCAGGAAGTGCCGGCCACCGGTGTCTCGATCGGGGTCGACCGGTTGCTGGCCGCGCTGCGCGAGAAAGGGCGGATCAAGTCACATGACACCGGGCCGGTCGTCGTGACCGTGATGGACCGCGACCGCATGGCCGACTATCAGGCGATGGTGGCCGAACTGCGCAATGCCGGCATCCGCGCCGAGGTCTACCTGGGCAACCCCAAGAATTTCGGCAATCAACTGAAATACGCGGACAAGCGGAACTCGCCCGTCGCGGTGATCGAGGGCGGGGACGAGAAGGACCGCGGCGTTGTTCAGATCAAGGACCTGATCCTGGGCGCCAAGATCGCCGAGAGCGCCACGCTTGAGGAATGGAAGGAGCGCCCCAGCCAGTTCGAGGTACCCCGCGGCGATCTGGTCGCCAAGGTGCGCGAGATGCTGGACAGTCAGGACTGAGCCATGCCCAACCGATCCCAGATCCAGGCCCGGGCCGCGATGATGCGCGTGCGTTTCGAGGCCGCCGGGGCGCAGGTTGTCGACACGCCGCTGCTGCAATCGGCCGAGACGCTGCTGGACCTTTATGGCGAGGATATCCGCGCGCGCGCCTACGTCACCTCGGATGCGCTGCGCGGCGAACAGATGCTACGCCCGGATTTCACCCTGCCGGTGGTGCAGATGCACATGCGCGACGGGGCCGAACCGGCGCGGTATACCTATTCGGGCGAGGTGTTTCGCCGTCAGGAACACGACCCCGACCGCGCCAATGAATACATCCAGGTTGGCTACGAGGTCTTTGACCGCGACGATCCGGCAGGCGCCGATGCCGAGGTGTTCTCGCTGTTTGCCCTGCAATTGCGGGGCCTGCCGCTGCGCGCGGCGACCGGTGACATCGGCATTCTGACCGCTGCAGTACAAGGCCTGCGCACCTCCGACCAACGCAAGGCTGCGCTGATGCGCCATCTGTGGCGGCCGCGTCGGTTCCGGGCTCTGCTGGACCGGTTCGCGGGCCGCAAGCCCGAGCCGGACCACCGCGCCGCGTTGCTCGCTGCGGCCGACCCGATGGCATGCGACGCGCCGATGATCGGCAAGCGCCGACCGGCCGAGATCGCCGCCCGCATCGACGCCCTGCGCGCCGACCGCGACACACCGCCGATTTCAGACACGGAGATGGCCGGGCTGGACGCGCTGCTGGGCGTGCGCGAGACCATGCCCTATGCGCTGGAGCATCTGCGCGACATCGCCGTCGATCTGCCCCAGATCACCCCCGCGCTGGACCGGCTCGAGGCGCGGATCGCTGCCCTGCAGGCGCGTGGCGTTGATGTCGGCAAGCTGGATTTCGAGGCCTCGTATGGGCGCACCTCGATGGAATATTACGACGGGTTCGTTTTCGGCTTCTACGCCGAGCGCCGCCCCGATCTGCCGCCTATCGCTACCGGTGGGCGCTATGATGCGCTGACGCGGCGGCTGGGCAACGGGGCCGAGATCCCGGCGGTGGGTGGCGTGCTGCGCCCCGACCTGATGCTGGAAATCGAGGAGGCGGGCCAATGACCCTGAAGCTGGGCGTGCCGTCCAAGGGGCGGCTGATGGAGAAAACCTTTGCCTGGTTCGCCCGCCACGGGATCGAGCTGTCGCGCGCCGGGTCCGACCGGGAATACGCTGGCAAGGTGGACGGGATCGAGGATGTCTCGCTGATCCTGCTGTCGGCCGGAGAGATTCCGCGCGAGCTGGCTGCCGGGCGGATTCACTTGGGTGTGACCGGCACCGATCTGGTGCACGAGAAACTGCCGCGCTGGGAACAGCAGGTCGAAGAAATCGCACCGCTGGGCTTCGGCCAGGCCGATTTGGTGATCGCGGTTCCGGCCTGCTGGGTCGATGTCGAGACGCTGGATGACCTGGACGCCGCCGCCGCCGCCTTTCGGGCCACGCATGGGCACCGTCTGCGGATCGCCACCAAGTACCACCGCCTGGTGCGCGAGTTCCTGACCGATTCTGGGGTTGCCGATTATACGCTGGTCGACAGCCAAGGGGCGACCGAGGGAACGGTGATGAACGAAACCGCCGAGGCGATTGCCGACATCACATCGACCGGCGAGACCCTGCGTGCCAACCACCTCAAGATCCTGTCAGATGGGTTGATCCTGCAATCGCAGGCCACTTTGTGGCGCAGCCGGGTTGCGGAGTACGGGGCCACTGAAAAGGCCGCTCTGGCAGAAGTAATGCGCCGTTTGGGCTGAGGCTAGAGCACGCCGATTTCAGCCAGCGCGCGGTTCAGATCCTCGGGCAGGGCGTCGTCCTGCGCGCGGCTTTCGGGCAGGTCTGCGGGGCTGTCCTCGGGTTTCAGATAGCGCCAGCCTTGAAAGGGCCGTTTCTGCGCGCCCTGTGTGCGATGGACCTGCGGGTCCAGCACGATGGCGCAGCGGCGGATGCCATCCTCACCCGTCACCTCGTCCAGCCGCAAAATGCGCTGGCGGCACTGCACCACGCCCTTGATGACCCAGTAGATCGACCCTCCGTTCAGGATTTCGGCCTCGCGCTTGGGCCACATGCGGGTGATGTGACGGGGCAGGTGGTCGTCAAAGCGCAGCCGGTAGCTGTCCTGCCACGCGGCCAGGCTGGCGACGCTTTCCGAGCCGACCGAAAGTTTGATCAGGTTCACGTAGTTATCCACAACTCCCCCACAGAGTCGTCCCAAGGGTCACCTTGATATTGTAGTTCTCTGGCGCCTTTCATCAAGCTGTTGTGGCGGCGGGCGCAATGGGTTTAATATGACCGTCTCTTTCAAGACAGGGAATCACCAATGAGCCGCTTTGCCGCCCCCATCGCCGAGCAGATCTGGGACATGAAATACCGCTTCAAAAAAGCGGATGGCACGCCGATCGACAAGTCGGTCGAGGATACATGGCGGCGGATTGCGCGCGATCTGGCACGGGTGGAAAAGGACCCCGTGCATTGGGAACAGAAGTTCTACGAGGCGCTTGAGGACTTCAAATACCTGCCCGCTGGGCGCATCACGGCCGGAGCAGGTACCGCGCGGCAGGTGACCCTGTTCAATTGTTTCGTCATGGGCACGATCCCCGACAGCATGGGCGGCATTTTCGACATGCTGAAAGAGGCCGCGCTGACCATGCAGCAGGGCGGGGGGATCGGCTATGATTTCTCGACCATCCGGCCGCGCGGCGCGGATGTGCATGGGGTGGCCGCCGATGCCTCGGGGCCGCTGTCGTTCATGGATGTGTGGGACGCCATGTGCCGCACCATCATGTCGGCGGGCTCGCGCCGGGGCGCGATGATGGCGACCATGCGCTGCGACCATCCGGATATCGAACAGTTCATCACCGCCAAATCCGACCCGGCCCGTCTTCGTATGTTCAACATGTCGGTTCTGGTGACGGATGCCTTCATGGACGCGGTCAAGGCCGATGCCTCGTGGGATCTGGTCTTTGACGGCAAGGTTTATCACACGGTGCAGGCCCGCGATCTGTGGAACAAGATCATGCAGGCCACCTATGACTATGCCGAGCCGGGCGTGATCTTCATCGACCGGATCAACCAGGCCAACAACCTGAGCTATTGCGAGACCATCGCCGCCACCAACCCGTGCGGAGAGCAGCCACTGCCGCCTTATGGCGCCTGTCTGTTGGGTTCGATCAACCTGGCGCGGCTGGTGTCAGCACCGTTCGAAGACGCGGCTCGTCTGGACGAGGCGGCATTGCAGGAGCTTGTCGCCACGGCCGTTCGCATGATGGACAACGTGGTGGATGCCTCGAAATTCCCGCTGCCGCAGCAGGCCGCCGAGGCGCAGGCCAAGCGTCGTATCGGTCTGGGCGTGACCGGGCTTGCGGATGCGCTGTTGATGCTGGGTCTGCGCTATGGCTCGGACGAGGCGGCGCGTCAGACCGAGCGCTGGTTGCACGCGATCGCTCGCGCCGCGTATCTGGCGTCGGTGGACTTGGCCAAGGAAAAAGGGGCCTTTCCCCTGTTCGATGCCGAGAAATACCTGGCCAGCGGCACCATGCAGCAGATGGATGACGATGTCCGCGAGGCAATCCGCGAACACGGCATCCGCAACGCTTTGCTGACCTCGATCGCGCCCACGGGGACGATCTCTCTGTATGCGGGCAACGTGTCGTCGGGGATCGAGCCGGTCTTTGCCTATGCCTACACCCGCAAGGTGCTGCAGAAGGACGGCTCGCGCACCGAGGAAGAGGTGGTGGACTATGCCGTTCAGATGTGGCGCGACAAGTTCGGCGACGTCGAACTGCCCGACTATTTCGTGAACGCCCAGACCCTGACCCCGGCCGAGCATGTCAAGATGCAGGCTGCCGCGCAGAAATGGATCGACAGCTCGATCTCGAAGACGATCAACTGCCCCGAGGACATCGCGTTCGATGCTTTCAAGGACGTGTACATGCAAGCCTGGGATCGGGGCTGCAAAGGCTGCACGACCTATCGCCCGAACGACGTGACAGGTTCGGTGCTGACCGTTTCGGAAAGCGACGACAAGGTGCCAGGTGAAAGCGCGGATGCGCCGCACGAGGTGGATGGCGGCGATGTCATCTACATGTCCGAACCGCTGGACCGGCCGCAGTCGCTGGAAGGGTCGACCTACAAGCTGAAATGGCCCGATAGCGAGCACGCGATCTATTTGACGATCAACGACATCGTCATCGGTGGTCGGCGGCGTCCGTTCGAGGTGTTCATCAACTCGAAGAACATGGAGCATTACGCCTGGACGCTGGCCCTGACCCGGATGATCTCGGCCGTGTTCCGACGCGGTGGCGACGTGTCCTTTGTGGTCGAGGAACTGAAGGCCGTGTTCGACCCGCGCGGCGGGGCCTGGGTTCAGGGCAAGTACATCCCCTCGATCCTGGCGGCGATCGGTGGCGTGATCGAGCAGCACATGATTGCGATCGGGTTCCTTGAGGGGGAAGGGATGGGACTGAAATCCGACCCGCAGGCGCAGGTGGTCAATATGGACGCTCCCCGCGGCAAGGCCTGCCCGTCCTGCGGTCAGTATGAGATGCGCATGATCGAAGGCTGCATGACCTGCGCAAGCTGCGGCCATTCAAAATGTGGTTGATGGGGGAAGGCCGGAGTTGAGGTGAAATAACCAGAAATTTTTGGCCATTTGGCGCGTCTAAATGACCTTCTTCCTAGCATTTGGTATCCATTTTTCAGTTTCAGGCCCGGGTGCCAATGTGTGTGTGGTCATAATGCTGAATTTTCTTGAACCCGCCACCTCGGTTGCTTGAGAATGGCCGACAAGCACCTCAACCTGCCGTGTGATTGGGGCTTGCGCGGCCCCACTCGGGCCACGGTCCCCTCACACCGTGACAATTTCTTCCGGCTTATGTCTCCCCGTTGCCTTTCCGATTCTCCGTTTTCCTAAACATAACGGCGGATCTCTTCTTTGGGGGAGGGGCACCGGTACCTGATATTTTACAACACGCGGAGACCGCATTCATCGTTGGAAATGCAGACACCCGATCAGGCATATCTCAACCCGTCGTCACCAATCGCGGCGGCATAACCGAGCGGAAAACCAACCTACGAAACGGTTCAAACAAACCGAACCACCTCTCTGCACAAGCATCTTTCGCGGCGGGGATCCTGATCGAATGCCGGTTTCGGCATCAATCATTGGTCCGAGCAGAACAACTCGTACACCGTTTCGATCATCTTGCGCGGACGGTCGTCGGCCAGGCTATAGTAAATGGCTTTCCCCTCGCGGCGGGGAACCACCAGCCCCTCGAAGCGCAGACGCGCCAGTTGCTGGGACACGGCGGCTTGTCGTGCGGACAGCAGTTCTTCGAGTTCGGTCACTGATTTCTCGCCCGAGGCCAAATGGCACAGGATCATCAGCCGCCCTTCGTGGCTTATGGCTTTCAGAAAACCCGCCGCACGGGCCGCGTTTTCTGCCATGCGGTCCATTTCTTCGTTGGACATGTCCGAAGAAAGCTTGGGAAGCGTCATCCTGTTTGACCTTTTTGACTGTAACTCGACGAGGGCGGCGTGCCCAAGGCTCCATGGGTATTGCTGGCGGTCGTTTACACTTAGTAATCGGGAATTTCCATAAGAACGCTTCGCAATCTTGTAATGCGAGCACAAGCAGCCTAGGCAGTTCGCCCTGTTGCGCCGATTGCAGAGGATGGCATACGGGCAACGTAGATTGGCGGTCATGTCCGCATCGCAAACTCTGGCGCGGCTGACCCCTTGCAGCCCCTCGGCGCCGACACTAAGACTCGTGTAACGTCTTTCCGGGTATGGTCCCGGTCCATAGCAAATCAGGCAGGTTCCGAATGTTCGATCCAGTTGACACCTACATGAACACGCTCGTCCCGATGGTCGTCGAGCAGACCAGCCGCGGAGAGCGCGCCTATGACATCTTCTCGCGCCTTCTCAAGGAGCGGATCGTGTTCATCAATGGCCCGATCCACGACGGGATGAGTCATCTGATCGTCGCGCAGCTGCTGCACCTCGAGGCCGAGAATCCGAACAAGGAAATCTCGATCTACATCAACTCGCCCGGTGGCGTGGTGACTAGCGGGTTGGCCATCTACGACACAATGCAGTACATCAAGCCGAAATGTTCGACCTTGGTGATCGGCCAGGCAGCCTCGATGGGGTCGGTTCTGCTGGCCGGGGGCGAGAAGGGGATGCGTTTTGCGCTGCCCAACAGCCGCATCATGGTGCACCAGCCCAGCGGCGGCTATCAGGGTCAGGCCAGCGACATCATGATTCACGCGGCCGAGACGCAAAAGCTGAAGGATCGCCTTTACGATATCTATGCCAAGCATACCGGACAGTCGAAAAAGACCATTGAAAAGGCGCTGGATCGTGACAATTTCATGAGCCCGGAAGAGGCCAAAGAATGGGGCCACATCGACGAAATCGTCGAAAGCCGGACGAAGGCCGAGCCCGACGAAGCGTGATGCGGAAACCCCGCACCCACAGGTGCGGGGTACGATTTTGAGATTGTAGCTGCCTTGGCGCTGGCCTAAGCTCGGTCCAAGGTGGCAAGCGCGGTCCGCACGGGGCCGCAGGGATGAAGCCCGAAAGGTAGATCATGGCGACGAATTCAGGCGGTGACAGCAAGAACACGCTCTATTGCAGCTTCTGCGGCAAGAGCCAGCACGAGGTGCGCAAGCTGATTGCTGGTCCGACCGTATTCATCTGCGATGAATGCGTCGAACTGTGCATGGACATCATCCGCGAGGAAACCAAGGCCAGCGGGCTGAAATCCACCGACGGCGTGCCGACGCCCAAAGATATCTGCGAGGTTCTGGACGATTATGTCATCGGCCAGGCGCGGGCCAAGCGCGTGCTGTCGGTAGCGGTGCACAACCACTACAAACGCCTGAACCACGCGCAGAAGGCCGGCAGTGACATCGAACTGGCCAAGTCGAACATCCTGCTGATCGGCCCGACGGGCTGCGGTAAGACCCTTCTGGCGCAGACTCTGGCGCGGATTCTGGACGTTCCGTTTACCATGGCCGACGCGACCACGCTGACCGAGGCCGGTTACGTGGGCGAGGATGTCGAGAACATCATCCTCAAACTGCTGCAAGCCAGCGAATACAATGTCGAACGCGCGCAGCGCGGCATCGTCTATATCGACGAGGTCGACAAGATCACCCGCAAGTCGGAAAACCCCTCGATTACCCGAGACGTTTCGGGCGAGGGCGTGCAGCAGGCGCTGCTGAAACTGATGGAAGGCACCGTTGCCAGCGTGCCGCCGCAGGGCGGCCGCAAGCACCCGCAGCAGGAATTCCTGCAGGTGGACACCACCAATATCCTGTTCATCTGCGGCGGCGCATTCGCGGGACTCGACAAGATCATCGCGCAGCGTGGCAAGGGTTCGGCCATGGGCTTTGGCGCCGATGTGCGCGACAATGACGAACGCGGCGTGGGCGAGATCTTCCAGGATCTGGAACCCGAGGATCTGCTGAAATTCGGTCTGATCCCGGAATTCGTCGGCCGTTTACCGGTTCTGGCCACGCTCGAGGATCTGGACGAGGACGCTCTGGTCACTATCCTGACCAAGCCCAAGAACGCGCTGGTCAAGCAGTATCAGCGCCTGTTCGAGCTGGAAAACGTCGAGCTGGACTTTACCGACGACGCGCTGAAGGCAATCGCCAAGAAGGCGATCGAGCGCAAGACGGGTGCGCGAGGTTTGCGCTCGATTCTGGAAGACATCCTGCTGGACACGATGTTCGAACTGCCGGGCATGAAGAACGTGACCAAGGTGGTCGTGAACGAAGAGGCGGTGACCTCGGACGCGCAGCCGCTGATCATCTATGCCGACGCCGAGCCGGAAACGGTATCGGCAGGCTGATCCACGTGAAATTGGAAAACCTGCGGCGCGGCATTGTCCGCGCCGTTTTCGTATGAGGGCAAAATGACGATTCGGCGAATTTCCTCGGGGGGCGAGTTTGAGGCGAAGGTCGGCTATTGCCGGGCCGTGGTCGCCGGCGGCTGGGTGCATGTGGCGGGTACCGTGGGGCAGGGCGATGACGTTGTCGATCAATGCCGCTCGGCCTTGGAGATCATTGGCAACGCGCTGTCCGAGGCCGGGGCATCATTTGCCGATGCGGTCCGCGTGACCTACATGCTGCCCGACCGCACCGAGTTCGCGCCCTGCTGGCCCATTCTTGCCGACACCTTCGGGCCAAACCCGCCGGCGGCCACGATGATCGAATGTGGCCTGATCGACCCGAAATACCGGATCGAAATCGAGGTGACGGCCTTGCTGCCGACATGACGGGTGCGGTCTTTGTGGCACTGGACCTCTGCGAGGGTTTGGTCCATATCTGCGGGGACAGAAATGCCGGAGGCAGCCGATGGGAATCCTGAACACTCTATTGCGGGCCGTGACCTGGTGGAACGGAGCAACCCTGAACACCCAGATCTACACCGCGCGCAAGGGGATCAAGGTGGGCGAGGACGATCAGGGCAACGTGTTCTATCGCAATGCCGATGACAGCCAGCGCTGGGTGATCTTCAACGGCGAGGCCGAAGCCAGCCGAATCGATCCAGAATGGCATGGCTGGCTGCACCGGACATGGGACGAGCCGCCCACCGAAAAACCGCTGCGCCACAAGTCGTGGGAGAAACCGCATCAGGAAAACCTGACAGGCACGCCGATGGCCTATGTGCCGGCCGGATCCCTGCGCCGCCCCGAACCGGTGGAGCGCAAGGATTACGAGGCATGGCGCCCGGAATAAGCGAGGCATAGATGTCGACCCACAACATGACCGAAGTTCTGGTCGGCGGCGTCGTGCTGGCCTTCGCCATCGGCTTTGGCGTTTATGCCAGCCAGTCGACCGGTTGGTCTCAGGATACCTCTGGCTATGAACTGGGCGCCTCGTTCCGGTCGCTAGAAGGGGTTGGCGTGGGCACCGATGTACGGCTGGCCGGGGTCAAGATCGGTACGGTCACGAACGTCAAGCTGAACCCGGAAACCTACCGCGCCGATACCACCATCTCGGTGGCTGATGACATTCAGATCCCCGATGACAGCGCCATCGTGATCTCGTCCGAGGGCCTTCTGGGTGGCAACTTCGTCGAAGTCATGCCCGGTGGTTCGCCGTTCTATTTCGAGCCCGGCGATCAGATCGAGGACACGCAGGGCGCGGTCAGTCTGATCTCGTTGCTGGTCAAGTTCGTGGCCGGGGACAGCGCCGAATGATGATGCGTGCGGCCCTGTTTGTGCTGCTGGCGGCCGGCGCGGCCCAGGCACAGCAGAAGGTCACCTCGGGGGCCGGGGCGCTGCTGCGCGGGCTGGACAAGGTCAATGGCCAGACTGTCGACGTGCAGATGAAACCCGGCGAGACGGCCTCGATCTTCGGGCTGGACGTGGCGCTGGGGGATTGCCGGTATCCGACCGAGAACCCGACCGGCGACGCCTTTGCCTTTCTGACGATCTGGGAAAAGGGCGAGGCCGAACAGCTGTTCGATGGCTGGATGATCGCGACGTCGCCCGCGCTGAACGCCTTGGACCATTCCCGTTACGACGTCTGGGTGATCCGCTGTATCACGCCCTGAGGCGTTTGTGACAGCGGTGCGGTGAAATCAGCGCTGCCGGCGGTGGCCTGATCCAGAAGCCTGCGATATTCGTGCCGGGGAACCTCAATCGCCCCCAATGACGCCAGGTGCGCGGTCAGGAATTGCGTGTCGAACAGCTGAAACCCTGTCTGGCGCAGTCGGTCGACCAGATAGGCCAGTGCGATTTTTGATGCGTCCCTGCGGCGTGAGAACATGCTTTCCCCGAAGAAGGCCGCCCCCAGCGTCACACCGAAAACACCGCCGACCAAAGTGTCGCCCTCCCACAATTCCAGTGAATGGGCGTGGCCCGTCTCGTGCAGCTGCGCATACAGGCGGCGGAGTTGGCCGTTGATCCAGGTGTCGGCCCGGTCGGCGCAGCCGTCCACGACGGCCTGGAAATCGCGGTTGACGGTGACGGAGAACCCACAGTTGCGGATGCGTCGACGCAGGCTGCGCGAAATATGGAACCCGTCCAGAGGGAACACGCCGCGCAGCCGAGGATCGACCCAGAAAAGCTCCGGATCGTTTCGATGCTCGGCCATCGGGAAGATGCCGACGGAATAGCCATGCAGCAGAAGGTCGGGCGTCAGGCTCATGCGGAGCCCAAGCGAAAGGCGCCCGGAGAGCGTTTCTCCGGGCGGCCTGAATTACTGGGACATGTTCTCCGCAAGCCAGTGCTCCAGCCAGTGGATGTTGTAGTCGCCGCTGTGGATGTCGGGCTCTTGCAGCAGGGCGCGGAACAGCGGAATGGTGGTGTCGATGCCGTCCACGATCAGTTCGCCCAGGGCCCGGTTCAGGCGCGCCAGGGCTTCGGGGCGGTCGCGGCCGTGCACGATCAGCTTGCCGATCAGAGAGTCGTAGTAGGGCGGGATCGAGTACCCGTCATACAGGGCTGAATCCATCCGCACACCCAAGCCGCCCGGCGCGTGGTAGGCCGTGATCTTGCCCGGGCAAGGCGAGAAGTTGGGCAGTTTTTCCGCGTTGATCCGCACCTCGATTGCATGGCCATTGATCTTGAGGTCGTCCTGACCGAAGGACATGGGCTCGCCCGCGGCTACAAGGATTTGCTCGCGCACCAGATCGACGCCGAAGATGGCCTCGGTCACGGGGTGTTCCACCTGCAGGCGGGTGTTCATCTCGATGAAATAGAACTCGCCGTTCTCATAGAGGAACTCGATCGTACCGGCGCCGATATAGTTGATCTTGGCAACTGCCTCGGCGCAGATCTTGCCGATGCGCGCGCGCTCCTCGGGGGTGATGCAGGGGCCTGGGGCCTCTTCGAACACCTTTTGGTGGCGCCGCTGCAGCGAGCAGTCGCGCTCGCCCAAATGGACCGCGTTGCCCTTGCCGTCGCCAAAGACCTGGATCTCGATATGGCGGGGCGTGGTCAGGTATTTCTCGATATAGACCTCGTCATTGCCGAAGGCGGCCTTGCCTTCGGCCCGCGCGGTCATGAAGGCGCTTTCCATCTCGTCGGCGGTCTGGGCAACCTTCATGCCGCGCCCGCCGCCGCCGGCGGTGGCCTTGATGATGACCGGATAGCCGATTTCTTCACCGATCCGCTTGGCCGTGGCCAGATCGGGCACACCTCCGTCCGAGCCGGGCACGCAGGGCACGCCCAGTTCCTTCATCGTATCCTTAGCGGTGATCTTGTCGCCCATGATGCGGATGTGTTCCGCAGTGGGGCCAATGAAGGTGATGCCGTGGTCTTCGACGATCTGCACGAAATCGGCGTTTTCAGACAGGAAGCCATAGCCGGGATGGATCGCCTGCGCGCCGGTGATCTCGCAAGCCGAGATGATGGCGGGAATGGATAGATAGCTTTTCGGGCTGGGTGCCGGGCCGATGCAGACGGATTCGTCGGCCATGCGCACATGCATGGCGTCGCTGTCGGCGGTCGAATGCACCGCGACCGTCGCAATCCCCATCTCGCGCGCGGCACGGATCACACGCAGGGCGATCTCGCCTCGGTTGGCAATCAGGATCTTGTCGAACATGGGCGCGCCTTACTCGATGATGACCAGAGGTGTGCCGAACTCCACCGCGTCGCCGTCGGCGACCAAAATGCGTTTGACGGTGCCCGACTTGGGGGCGTGGATGTGGTTCATAGTCTTCATCGCCTCGACGATCAGCAGCGTGTCGCCTTCGGAAACCGATGCGCCCACGGTCACGAACGGGGCCGCGCCCGGCTCGGGCTGCATGTAGACGGTGCCGACCATGGGTGAGGTGACGGCACCGGGGTGGCTGGCCGGATCGTCGGCCGGAGCGGCGGCCTCGGCCGGCGCGGCGGCCGGTGCCGCCGGAGCAGTGGGCGCCGCCGGGGCAGCGGCCGGTACCGCCACCTGAACCGGTGCCGCGGGCGCCGGAGCGACACGGCTGACGCGCACGTTCAGGCTGTCTTCCTCGCCATATTCCCGTTTGACCTGCAGTTCCGTCAGATCGTTTTCGCGCAGCAATTCAGCCAATGCCTTGATGAACGCCACATCCGCTTCGTGTCTGGTATCTGTCATGAGTGTCCTCGAAGGTTCCCCTATGGCCCGTCTGTCTGCGCGGGCTTTGCTCAATTACGCTGCGTTATAGGGCAACGCGACGGCCATGAAAAGCGCAGTCTGGGCTGGGTTCGGCCATGAAACGCCAGCACAGCGTCGGCTAAAGTGGCGTGCCCGATAGCTTGGCCACCAATTCAGGCAGCTTGCGGGCCCCGAACTTTTCCAGAAGCCGAGCGCGATAGGCCTCGATGGTGCGGTAGCTGAGCCCAAGTTCGGCGCCGATCTCCTTGGCCGATAGGCCGCGGCACGACAGGATGGCAACCTCGCGTTCGCGCTTGGTCAGCTCGACCAGCGGGCGTTCTTCGGAAATGTCGGAAAAGCTCCAGATTCCATGGCGAAACGGGTCGTCGGGCGTCAGCGAGCGCCCGCGTGCCCGGCACCAGAACAGGTCGCCATTGCGGCGACGCATCACCCGCTCATCGGAGTAATATCCCGTGTCGCGCATCACCTGCAGGCTGCGGGCGCCGATCCTCTCCCAATCGGCGACCGAAGGGTAGAGATGCAGCAACGGCATGTTCCGATAGTCGGTCTCCTCGCCGCCGAAGGTGCGGGCGAATTGCAGGTTGCAGCGCCGGATGATCCGGTTCTCAAGTTCGACCAGGCCGATGGGCGCATATTCGAATGCGGGATCGCTCATGCCGGTATGGTGGCGGGATTTTCGGCCGAATTGAAGGGGAGAGTTGCCCACGCGCCGCTAGACTTCGGCAGGAATTGAGTAAATCCTGTAAATCAGGTTTGAAAACACTCGCGTAACCCCTTTAAATCAAGGCAGGTATCAGCAAAACCTGTCTTGGAGCTATGTGCTTGCCAGGCATCAGCTGAGGAGGAAGATCATTGTGAGAGATATGTTGACCGGAAGTCGTATCCGCGAGAGGCGCCAGATTTCCGGGCTGAAGCAGGCACAGCTGGCGCGCCAGGTGGGAATTTCGGCATCCTATCTAAACCTGATCGAACACAACCGGCGCAGAATCGGCGGTAAGCTTCTGGTCGACATCGCGGCGGCACTGTCGGTCGAGCCGTCGGTGCTGACGCAGGGGGTCGAGGCCACGCTGATCGCGGCCCTGCGCGAAGCCGCTGCCGACGCGGTGGGGCAACGCGCCGAGATCGATTCGCTTGACGAATTTGCCGGACGGTTTCCGGGCTGGGCCGGTGTGCTGGCCCAGATGCACCGTCGTGTGGTGTCGCTTGAACGTACGGTCGAGACCCTGTCGGACCGGCTGACCCACGACCCGCATCTGGCGGGCTCGATGCACGAGGTCCTGTCGACGGCAGCTGCGATCCGCTCGACTGCCGCGATTCTGGCCGAACCCGGCGAACTGGATGCCGAATGGCGCGACCGGTTCCATCGCAACCTGCACCAGGATGCCGAGCGCCTGGCGGAAAGCTCGAAGGCCCTGGTCGCCTATCTGGATCAAAGCGAAAGTCCCGGCGACCGGCGCGGATTGCCCATGGAGGAGGTCGAGGCCTTTTTGGACCAGCGCGGATTTCACCTGCCCGAGCTGGAGGACGGCGAATACGGCGATGACCTGGTGCAGCATGGTTTGCGGTCGGCGGCGGCCAAGTCGCTGGTCCGGCAGGTGCTGAAGCAATATGCGCAGGACGCGCGGGCCATGCCTTTGGGCCGGCTGCGCGAGGCCCTGCAAGCGGATGGGCTGGATCCGCTGACACTTGCCGCGCGGTTTTCGGTCGATCTGGCCACGGTGCTGCGGCGGCTGGCCTTCCTGCCCGAGGATGTGTTGCCGCGACCGGCGGGATTGGCGGTGTGCGATTCGTCCGGCAGCATCATCCTGCTCAAGCATGTCCCCGGTTTCGCCATGCCCCGGCACGGCGATGCCTGCCCTTTATGGCCCGTGTTCTCTGCGTTGAACCGGCCCTTGGTGCCGGTTCACAGCCGTGTCACCCTTATGGGCCGCAGCGCCGCCGAGTTCGAGTGTTTCGCCATCGCCTGGCCGCAGCCCGTTTCGGGGTTCGGACGCGAGCCGGTCTATCGCTCGGTGATGCTGGTGGTGCCGCCGGGCGACGACAAGACCCAGTCAGGGGCAGAGGTGCAGGTCGGGGCAAGCTGCCGGATCTGCCCCAAGACGGGCTGCGCCGCCCGGCGCGAGCCGTCGATTCTGAGTGAAGGTTTTTGACAGTTTCGCGACGCACCGCTTAATCTGCATGCGACCGTCCGCCAAACGTCGCGGCCGGTCTTGGGGAGGGAATACCAACATGAGCCGCAGGGTTCTTTTGATCGAGGATGAGCCGAACATCACCGAGGCCATCCGGTTTCTGCTGACCCGCGAAGGGTGGGTGGTGGAAACCCATGCCGAAGGTGGGAACGCGGTCGAGACGATTCTGGCTGCGCGGCCCGATCTGGTCATATTGGACGTGATGCTGCCCGGCAAAAGCGGCATGGACGTGCTGCGCGAACTGCGCGAGCACGCCGACATGAAGGCGCTGCCGGTCCTGATGCTGACCGCCCGCGGACAATCGCGCGACCGCGAGATGGCCGAGAAGGCCGGGGTCAGCCGGTTCATGACCAAACCGTTTTCGAATGTCGAAGTGCTGACCGCCGTACGAGACCTGTACGCACAGGCGTCGCGGTCATGAGCGCGCCCGGCCCCGGGCGACCGACAGCAGAGGGGCCGCGCCCGTCGGTCTTTTTGGAGCGCCAAAGCTATCGCCGCCGCCGGTTGGCGGATGCGGCGCGAATGCTGCCCTTTCTGGGGGCTGCTTTGGTCGTGATCCCACTATTGTGGCCGCGCGCCGATGTCGAGGGGCAGGGGATGCCCCTGTCGTCCGCCATGCTGTACATCTTCATCAGCTGGGCCGGGATGATCGCGGTCAGTTTCCTGTTCGGTCTGGCGGCGCGGCGCATGGCTGCGCGTGAAGACGCCAGTTCTGAGGGTGCCCCATGGCGACCATGAACATTCTGATCCTGGTCTGTCTGGGCTATGTGGTGCTGCTATTCGGCGTCGCCTTCGCAGCCGACCGGATGGCCGCGGCCGGACGCGGCCGCTGGCTGCGCTCGCCCTTGATCTACACCCTGTCGCTGTCGATCTACTGCACGGCCTGGACGTTCTATGGCGCCGTGGGCAGCGCGGCCCGGTCGGGTTTGGAATTCGTCACGATCTATCTTGGTCCGACCCTGGTGATGATCAGCTGGTGGTGGGGCCTGCGCAAACTTGTGCGGGTGGGGCGCAGTCAGCGGGTGACCTCGATCGCCGACCTGATCTCGTCGCGCTACGGCAAGTCGAACACGCTGGCGATCTGCGTCACGATCCTAGCCGTGCTGGGGGGCACCCCGTATATCGCGCTTCAGTTGCAGTCGATCACGTTGTCCTTCTCGATCTTCGCCGAGGCTGACCCGTCGGGCCTATACCGCGAAGGGGCCAGCGTGTTCTGGGTGGCGGCCGGGCTGGCGGTGTTTGCAATTTTGTTCGGCACCCGCAACCTCGATGCGAACGAACGACATCACGGCGTGGTCACGGCCATTGCGTTGGAATCGGTGGTCAAACTGTTTGCGCTGCTGGCGGTGGGCATCTTCGTCGTCTGGGGCATTGCCGGCGGAGTGACTCCGATGATGGAGCGGATCGACGCGTCGGAGATCGGGCGCTGGAATGTGGATGCGGGGCGGTGGATGACGATCACCTTCCTGTCGGCTGCGGCCTTCGTCTGCCTGCCGCGTATGTTCCAGGTGATGGTTGTCGAAAACGACGACGAGGCGCATCTGCGTACGGCCGCCTGGGCCTTTCCGTTGTACCTGCTGTTGATGAGCCTGTTCGTGGTTCCCATCGCCGTTGTCGGGCTGGATCTGCTGCCGGCCGGGTCAAACCCCGATCTGTTCGTGCTGACCGTACCCCTGTCGCAGGGCAATGACTGGCTGGCGATGCTGTCCTTCATCGGCGGGTTTTCCTCGGCCACGTCAATGGTGATCGTCACCGCCATGGCGCTGTCGACGATGGTGTCGAACCATGTGGTCATGCCGATCTGGCTGAACACGCGCGAGCGGCGAAGCTCGATTTCCGGTGATGTGCGCAACGTGGTTCTGATGGCGCGCCGGATTTCGATCGCCGCGATCATGGCGTTGGGCTTTTTCTACTATCGTCTGTCCGGCGGCGGGGCGGCGCTGGCCTCGATCGGATTGGTGGCCTTTGCCGGGATCTCGCAGATCCTGCCCGCGCTGGTCGGCGGGCTGTTCTGGCGCGGCGCCACCCGGACCGGCGCGTTGGTCGGGCTGAGCGTGGGGTTCTGCCTGTGGGTCTACACGCTGCTGCTGCCGGGAATGGGCGGGGGCATCATGTCCGCGTCCGTTATCGAAAACGGCCCGTTCGGCATGGGTTGGCTGCGGCCGCAGGCCCTGTTCGGGTTGGAGGGTCTGGACCCGATGACCCATACGGTTCTGTGGTCGCTGTCGCTGAACGCGCTGGCCTTCTGCGTGGCTTCACTGCTCAGCTTTCCCAGCCCTTTGGAACGCCTTCAGGGCGCGCAGTTCGTCAACGTGTTCGACCACTCGGTGGCGCCCGGCGGTTGGACCGGATCGGTGGCGCAGAGCGAAGACCTGATGATCATGACCCAGCGGATACTTGGCGCAGCCCCCGCGCAGGAGTTCTTTCAGGCCGAAGCCGAACGCCAGGGCGTTCGCGGCCGCCTGCCCGAGCCTACGCCCGGCTTCCTCGAACGGCTCGAGCGCGAGCTGAGCGGGTCGGTCGGCGCGGCGACGGCCCACGCGATGATCGGGCAGATCGTGGGCGGGTCTTCGGTGTCGGTCGAGGACCTTCTGGCGGTGGCCGACGAATCGGCTCAGCTGCTGGAATACTCCAGCCAGCTCGAGGCGAAATCGGCCGAGCTCACCCGGACCGCCCGCAAGCTGCGGGAAGCGAATGAGAAGCTGACTCAGATTTCAATGCAGAAGGATGCCTTTCTGGGGCAGGTCAGCCACGAACTGCGCACGCCCATGACTTCGATCCGGGCGTTTTCCGAGATCATGCGCGATACCGACGGTCTGAGTGCGGATGAAACCCGCCACTACGCCACCATCATCCATGACGAGGCGCTGCGCCTGACCCGCCTGCTGGATGATCTGCTGGATCTCAGCGTGCTGGAAAACGGGCAGGTCAATCTGAACATGGGCGACGCCAGCCTGCGGACGGTTTTGGACCGCGCGGTGTCCACTGCTTTGGCTGGGGGCGAACGGCGGTTGAAAGTGCGTCGGTCACTGCCTTCCGAACGCGTTGCACTGCACACTGACCTGGACCGGCTGGGGCAGGTATTCATCAACCTGATCTCGAATGCGCAGAAATACTGCGACGCCGCCGAGCCGACGCTGACCATTTCCGCCCATGATGTGGGCGGGCAGCTCGTGATCGATTTTGTCGACAATGGCAGCGGCGTGCCGGCTGATGCGCAGTCCATGGTGTTTGAGAAGTTCGCGCGTGTGGGATTCGACAAGGCCGGAGGCGCTGGGCTGGGCCTGGCGATCTGCCGCGAGATCATGCAGCGGCTGGGGGGCGAGATCGTCTATCTGCCGGGCCAGGGCGGAGCGGCGTTTCGGGTCAGCTTGCCGCTGGCACATCGGCAGGCGGCGCAATGACGTCAGCCTAAAGACATTGGTAACGGTCCGGGGTGTAGACCTGAGGGCGAAGTGTTTCAAAACGATGGAACGATGTGATGTCGAAATCGGTCAGCTCTGTGCTGGCGCGCAAATTGTCTGCGACTCAGCGTGGTACGATGGCGGCGTCCCGGGCCGTTCTGCGGGCTCTGCGTTTGGCGCTGGCGCGGACCGCCGTCGAAGGTTTTCGCCTTGCGATTTCGGTGATCGGTGCAAAGCAGGCTGGCCGTAAGGCCGAAAACCTGACCGAAGGGCTGGATGAAAGCTGGCTGTTTCTGCTGGTCGCTGCCGGTGAGGAGCGCCTTGCAGCTGTTGCACTCGATCCGGGTTTGGTGTCGGCTGTGATCCAGCAACAGACGATTGGCGAGGTCTTGCCCGCTCCGCCCGAGCCGCGCCCCTTCACCGATACCGATGCCGCAATCGTCGCGCCGCTGATCGACGGCATGTTCGCCCGCGCGACGGAATTGCTTGAGGATCCGCAGGATGTCGCGCTGCTGTCGGGGTATGAATACGTCTCACGCGCGGCGGATCTGAGGGCGGTTTCCCTGGCCTTGGTCCAGGAGGCATACGGCCGATATGAGCTGACCGTCGAACTGGGCCGAGGTGCCCGGCAGGGGATGGCCGTCATGCTGTTGCCCGATCCGTCGGACTGTCCAGGCCCTGACGATTCACGCAGCAATCCCGCCGAGAAGCTTCTGGCCGAGGCCGCGGGCATCATGCGGGCGGAACTGAACGCCGTGATCACCCGGTTGCAATTGCCCTTGGCGGAACTCTCCGGGTTGAGCGCCGGAGATGTGCTACCGCTGACCGGGGCCAGGCTGGGGCAAATCGATGTATTGTCCATCGATCGGGCGCGTGTGGGCACTGGCCGATTGGGCCAATGCGGCGGCATGCGCGCGCTGCGTCTGACTGGCAAAACAGTGAGCCCGTCCGTTTCGGCCAAGGATGCCAGGGCATTTGTCGAGCATGCGGGGAACAGGTTCGGCCCTGACAAATCAGAGCCCCTGCAGGTGGACGAGTCCGAGTCGGGACATGACGTTCTGGTCTCGGAAACGTCTGTGTCCGAACTGGACCGCGACGACCTAGATGCGATCGGAACGGATCAGCTGGCCAAGAAGATCTCGGAATTGTCGGGCTTGCCCGTGACCCGTTCGTCTTCTTGACGGGAAAGTCCGGCGATCAGGCGGTCGGGCGCATCTGTTCCAAGGCCGGGCGGAGCTGTTCAAGTTCATACCCGGCCTTGCGGGTGGCTTCGAGAATCTCGTCCACCGGCAGGCTGTCCGTCTGCCCAAGTGCCCAGACAACCGAGCACCGCGTACCTGATGCGCAATAGGCCAGAACCGGACCGGGGCCGCTTTCGATCAGCGTTTTCTGGTGGGACACGTTGACCGGAGTCATCGTCTGATGAGTCAGTTCCAGCACCTCGAACTCCAGTCCGGCCTCGCGTATGGCGCGTCCGATCACGTCGGACTGCATGTGCGGCGGCACTTCGGCATTGGGCCTGTTGCAGATGACCTTTGCAAAACCCGCAGCCTTGATCGCAGGGATATCCTCGACCGTGATCTGCGGTGAAACTGAATAGCGGGGCGTGATTTGGCGAATTTCCATGCCGAAGCTTTAGGCTGCGTTTCCGGTTCTGTCCAGTTTTCACGGGTCGGTTAGGGTCAGACCGTTTTTGATGTCCGTCAAGGGCCGTTGCGTCATGATGGTGTAGTATCCATGGTATCATTTCTTGGTGAGGGGCTCGCGATGCGCAAAAACCTGCCAGAGGGCCGAGGCTTGGATGGCGGTTCGCAAAGCCCCTCCCCATATCAGGGATGCTGGCAACATGCGGGAGGATGCCGATGACTGCACATGATTTCTCTGCCGAGATCGCGAGGTTGGAAAGAAAATTGCGTGGAGCAAACCTGGAAACACGCCTGGCCCTTCAGCCGTCGGTAAGCAAGGTCATTGATCGCATGCGCGCGGAAGGCGTGCCCGTCCCGACTCGGCTGCGCCTGTTGGATGCCGCCTTGGCTGAGGACGCCCTTGAGGCGAAATTCGACAATCTGCCGATCTGAGAGGGCCTTCAGCCCAGGGAAATCCCCAGAATCACCAGCATCAGCCCGATGACGGATAGAAACAGCGCGCCCAAGTTCCAGGGGAGAACGCCTTGGACCGTTGCGCGTAGTTCGTCATCCGACAGGTTTGACCTGCGCGCCTTCATCACGCGAAGGATGCACCAGACCAAGCCTGCAAGCCCCGCGACGGACAGGCTTGCGCCGCCCCAGATGAAAAAGTCGAACATGGCTCGCCTCGTGTTTCATGCCGTGCAGTTGCGGATACCGGATCGCCCGGGGCGGCACAAGTCACGGCTTGGCTGGTCTCTTGCGACCGCTGCCGCCCCGATGTATCCGGCAGGGTGACCGTCACGCCGGAAACACCAATCACCACTTGGGAGAGACGCCAATGGAAGACATGACCGAAAACCAGGCCGCAGCGAACTATCGCGTCACCGCTGGCGAGTTGCGCCAGTTCATCGAGCGGTTCGAGCGTCTGGAGGCCGAAAAGAAAGACATCGCGGATCAGCAAAAGGAAGTGATGGCCGAGGCCAAGGCCCGCGGTTACGACACCAAGGTCATGCGTAAAGTCATCGCGCTGCGCAAGCGCGACAAGGACGATATCGCCGAGGAAGAGGCGGTGTTGGAAATGTACAAGGAAGCTTTGGGCATGTAGCCGCGGCGTGCCATGCCGGGCGGTGCGGGCCTCAGAGGCCCAGAACACGTATGCCCGGCATGGATTTAAGCCGCGCAAGGTCCTGTGCATACAGTTCTGTAAAGGCCTCGACGATGTCCGTATTCCACCCGGGCAGGTCCAGTTCTTCCTCAACCTCATGCGGCAGCGCGTGATCTTCGAACAAGGCGGAAAGATCGGCCAGCAGGGCCGGTCGGTCACCCGCGTTTTCCGGCCGGATCAGTTCTTCCAGCCTGTCGCGGCCTTCATTGTCCAACAGCGATGTCAGCAGCGCAAATTCGTTCTCGATCGGCGTTTCGCGTGGCAGGCCACAGATGGCACGGACGATATCTCCGAAAATCACCGGCAGATCTTCGTTGGCCCAAAGGGTGATGGCCACGTTCGGCGCGAGGTCGCGGATGTCCTCGATCATCGTCAGCCAACTCAGGCAACTGACATCGGTGTTCGCCAAGGTTTCGGCCCGATCCTCGGGCGGCAAGGCCATCAGGACCTTGGGGATGAAGCTTCCGGGGTTCCTCACGCCGACAAAAAGCTCAATCCCGGCCGGCGCAAAGGTTTGCTCGAGAAATGCCACGCGTTGTCCGGCCAAGGGATAGAATTGCCCATCCCTCAAGGCCGTGGGAGTCTCTCCGATGAAGTCCGGGGATGTCAAAACGGTTCTTTGATACTCGATGTCGTCCGGTATCAAGCTGCGAAGTCGATCGACGGTTTCCGGCTCCACTTGGCCGTTGGTCAGGTCTTGCAAGGGCGACATGAACATCTGACGACAGCGTCGCGGTCCATACAGCACGACGCCGACATCGGTCAGAAGGTCGGAATTCGCGCGCAGGGCATGAAGCAGAAGGCCCTCGTCGGTGAAATCTGCGCCAGAATGAATGGCTAGATGCATTGCTGATGCGGTCCTGCGGTTTCCGGTCTTTGTTCATCGGGTACAGTCTGTTTGGGATGAGGTCAAACCTACAGGGCAATTCGAGACCGACCACGCGTCTTGCCGGATACGATCCGGCAAACAAGTTGGAGATTCAGGCTTGCAGTCTGTAACGCGAGGCGGTAACCGACATTCGGAGCCCCTATAGCTCAGCTGGTAGAGCAACTGATTTGTAATCAGTAGGTCCGCGGTTCGAGTCCGTGTGGGGGCACCAAAACCTTCTATGATTGTCTTTAAAAAACAATGCTTTAGGGCGATTCTTTCTGTTTGCGAGGTGACACAAGGGGTGACGCGATGCCCCTAGTCTTGGAGGAATATGGGGCGATCGTGGTCTTGGCCAGGTATGTGACGCAGAAGAAAGACGGAGGTGTCTTTTACTTTCGAAGGCGCCTCCCTGAAGACGTGAAGAGGTACTACCCCCAGCAGAGTAAGCGGGGAGAGTTGTATTTTTCTCTGAAGACCAAAAGCTTGAAGGAGGCGGTTAAAAAGGCACATCGCTTGGCCTCCGAACAGGACGCGCTCTGGGAAAGTCTTCGCACTGGTATGGTTGATGCTGGACCAGAGACGATTAGCGCTGCTATGGCGCTTCTAGAAGCTTACGGTCTTCGGCCAGGTCAGTATAGAGAATTTGAAAAACACAACCTTGAACCAGACCGCTTTCTGGACGACCTACACTTTCAGGCTGGCGTACTTGGTTCTGAAGACCAGACACCCGATTGGAAGGACCGACTTCCGCTCGTATACAGAGAGGCGGCCAATCTTTTCTATGGGGCCAAGAAACCGGTATTTTTGTCTCAGGCATTAAATGAGTTTCAAGCACTGAAGGGTGAAGACCCAAACATCAAGCCGGGAAGCAATAGAGCTAAAGTCGTGTCAGACTTCATTAGTCTGTGCGGTGATCTCCCGATTGATCAGTACACGCGGGAACACGCAAATCTGTTTCGGGACCATTTGCTGGAACGTGGTAACAAAACAACCACGGTTAGAAGGCGGATCAACGACATTAGACCTATTTTCAACACGATCTTGCGAGAATACGAACTAGAAGATAGGGGTATCTTTGACGCAATCAGAATACCAAAATTTGGTCATGATACCGAAGACCGACATCCCTTTTCGGATCAGGAATTGAAACTTATTCAATCCGTGTGTCTGCAAATTGATGATGATATCAGACAGGTAATCGGTCTTCTGTCTGACTCTGGTATGAGGGTTGCTGAAGCCATCGGTCTTCGGACCCAAGATGTGTTTCTTAGCGAACCAAATCCATTTGTTCGTCTCAGACCTCATGAAACACGGAGTCTAAAGACCAAGGGTTCTGAACGGGATGTTCCATTGGTTGGGGCTGCTCTGTGGGCAGTTGAACACGCCATGAAGCAGTCCAAAGACGGTTTCCTGTTTCCCCGCTATATTGACTTCAAATCAACGCCACCAAAGCACAAAGCTACCCACGCATCTAATGCGTTCAATAAGTGGATCAGAGGCCTTTCTATTTCAGACAAACACAACAAATCGTCACACTCTTTCCGACACTCTGTTCAAGACCGTCTTCGGGATGCAGAAGTGCCAGAGGAAATCCGAAATGCGATCTGTGGGTGGCAGACAAGGGGCATGGGAGCGCACTACGGGAAGGGGTTCTCAATCAAGTTGTTGGCTGAACACATGCAAAAAATAGTAAACAGAGACCTATTTCCGTAGTGACTGTTTGGGGTAGCCAAAAAATACTCAACCGACAAAACACCCCACCCGTATTAGCCCACTCGTATGGACGGGGGACCAACTTCTAGAGCAGTATATATATATTGGTGAAGACGTTTTAGGCTGCTTGATCGAAGCAGGTTTTTGGTTCTTGTTGTATTTCCCCCGTTTCGGGCTCTGGGGCTTGTCCTGTCACCACAGCATGTACCGAAGCGTTCCAATACCGTTGGCAGTAAAGCTCGGCAGCTTGGGTGATTGTGGGGTACTCTGGAGTGTGCCGCCAAAATAGTTTCGGATCAAAGTCAGAGCCAGCATAGACTAACTTGCCGGTTCTTAGGTCCCTGCAGTGGTAGGGGCTTGCGAATACGTAGTACTGGCGGCACAGCTTGTTCATAAGTTCGCTGCTTCCGCCGCAAAGAAGGTATTTGTTTGTCAGAATGTTTCGTAATTTTTGATTCCCATTTCGCGCGAGGTCGATAAGCTCCTTCATGTAGCCCAGCCTCTGGTTGACTGGTAGCGAGTAGAGGATTTCGGCATGGCGCATCGCGCTGTTCATTAGCTCCATCTGCTGTCTGCGTTTGGTCGGACTAGAAGCAGCATTGACTGGGTTTTCCTTTCTAGACTTGGACTGGTGGTGTGCTTTGCGACACTTTTCCTGGCAATATCTTTGGTCTTTGCGTCGCTGATAGTATTCACATCCGCAGTGCAAACAAACTTCGGTCACGAGCTTACCCATTTGGGTACCTCCATTCGTTTCTAGCTTTGGGTGAGGGTGAGAAATACCGTCTGTGCAACTGGCGTTGCCAAAAGGGGAAGTATGCGTTCGACATCGTTGGTCGGTCCGCTATTCTTCCTTTATAGGCTGATTTTCCGAACCGCTTTTATAGACCAGTCTAACGGTAGAACTTTGGAAACTGGGTTCAGCTTTTGAACGAAAGGCCGCCTAAATGAGCAACGGGACCGGAACAAATTCGTGACAGGTCCATCAAGACCGCAACTCTCAAGAGTTCGCTATTTTCTGTGGTTCCCTCGGCGCTTTGTGGACCGACGGTCACGGGCAAACTGGATGTGCAAGCCATAGCGTGTTTTGAAAGACTCTATCCGTCGCTCTCCACGTTCCGGCTCGAAGTGTGAGCGTACTGTTTTGATTTAGCTGCTCGGTGTGCAACAGTTTCTGACGGCATTGCTGGGAAATACTGCCCAAAGCGCCTCGTAGTTGATCCGATATCCAAGAAGTTCCGAAAGAGATTGGTAATATGGCTTTCGGAACCAGGGGTTAATAGGTTGCCAGTAAGGGAGTTAACTAATTGTAAACTATGGTTGGTTAATCTGAACCCATGGGAAAATGGTCTTTCAGTATTGCGGCAAATCGGGAGGAACCCGATGCTTTGATCGGGTATATAGATGCCCCATCGGTCACTCTGGCGTTGCAGTGCCTCAGTAGCTTCCCAGACGCCAATGTTTATGCTCTTCCTAGCGATGTGGAACTTCCCTCAGGTTCAGGGCCTGTCTGGTTTGTTGAAGTTCCTTCGCCAAGCCGTTGACCAGCTAACTTCGACTTTTTCTGCCCGAAACGATGGCCCCGATCTTTCGACAATAAGTCTATAGCCCAACACGGGTATCACCCAAGGGACCTCTACAAGCTAAAACAGGTAGTAAGCAGCGTTGCCCAAAAGCATCCGATCTTGAACTGTCTGGAATCGGGCAATCTTGATTGGGCTGTCTTGCAGTATGAGGAGGCAGAGTGTTTTCTGCTGGCGATGCAGAGGCTGTCAGAACGGTTTGGTGTTCCGTTCCTTCCTGTTCATGACAGTCTGATTGTGAAGCAAAGACACCAGTACACTGCCATATCTGTCCTTGAGGAAGCCTAAAATGAGCGCCTTGGTTTCGTCCCTCGGCTAAAGTCCAGTTCAGGCGTCAACAAATAGGTGACGGCTATAGCTCTTCCATAGGTGTTCCATAGGCATCCTATAGCTGTGCTATGGTAATTCTATAGCTGTATCCTCATCAATGGGGGGAACATCCCCTTGAAGAATAGAACTTCCATGGAGAGGTCTTCAGCCATTCCCATGGGATACCTAGGGAAGTATCGGAGGCATTACTTGGAAGCGTAAGGGCAGGGTACGGACCTTCGCTGCGATCGCTCCGATTTTCTGCTTTCCTGCGCTCTAGTCTTCGTGTTGCTGCGAAAGGACAGTGAGCCGAGTGAAGTGAGGGTCATTTGATAGGGCAGGATTGGCTCCCTGTATAATGTCCAATAAGGAACCCAAGTCACCGAACAAGTAGGGAACATCCAGAGGGATTGTAGCACTCAGTAGCGCCAATATTTCGTTGGGATGGTCAGCGGCCAGTTCACCATCCCCTAAAAGATGGAGCAGATAGCCAAAATCCGTTGTCGGTCCCAGGTGTTTTTTGAAACAAGCGAACGCGTCTTCGAAGCCCTTCCGAGATACTGCTACCATCTGCGCAAAGTTCCGAAACGTTATTTGAGTGCGAGCTTCTGGCTTGTTGGGCCAAAAGTTCTTAACGAAGGGTATAACCCGGTTCTGTAGGTATTGTTCTTGTTGTTCCCCTGCACCCTGCAAGGCTCTGAACAGTGTCTCCGCTACAGTATTAAGGTACTCAGCAGGAAGGTTGCCAAATACGTCCCGCAGTTCCTTGGAGCTAAAAATCGAAGCTTCGCCTAAGGCAATGTAGGTAATAAACCTAGTATACTGCTCCATGCACTGGTTTTCCAAAACATCAATGTGGTCTGGGACTGCCAAAAATGGCGATTTGAGTAATTCGAGCAATGGTAGATATATTCTCGGCGCATGCAAAAAACTGTCCCACATCGCAGCGGCTTTTGTAACATCCGCATCCCACTCAAACGCTGGAATCAAATGCTGTTTAGTCCAATCTCCATCCACCCGCAGTAGCGGGATGATTTGTTGTGCGAGAATAACCGAGCCTATCCAAAGCGGCTGATTATCTGCATTGCTCATCAGCGCAAATCGACTCTTCAGGTCATCCGGGAGTCCCTGATCATCTTCCGGTTCCGTTGCAAGCCACCAGTTTAAGAGTGAGCTTGCGGCATGGCCAACCGGATGATTTATGGCATGATTGAGCGAAATATCGTCGGAGACTTCGACGTTTTTCGCACCGGTTTCCATTATTCGATCAACGAGAGTGAAGAACGCCTCTTCATACTCTCCAACGTTTCTTGATATCCGACTTACCCACCAGGAGATCGCATGCAAAGCATCAACGAAGTACTCCTCCGGCATGTCTACAATTACGGAAGAAACATGCTTCCATGAACGGTCGCGAAGCCCGTCACTAGACCAGGCGTACAAGGCCTCAGCCCAACGTTGAGGAAGCCACACCTCTTCGCTTGCCAGTTTCCTTAAGGCAAAGAACGATCGCCTAAAGTCATCCCGGCACCTTTCACTCCAGTTATCACCAAAAAAGACACCTTCAGTCGAAGGGTTGTTCCGAAGCCACTCAACCAGCTTCTTTACGTTCTTAGGTGATTGTTCAATCGGTTGCTCTTCACCGTTAGAACTCCACATTGGGAATTCATCACGGTCATCGGGCGCCAATTGCCATTCGGGATAGCGTTCTTCCACCGATGCTATGAAAGCGTTCGCGATTCCCGTTGCGGCTCCTCCCTTTGAAAAGAGCTTTTTCAATCTCAACCAGCGCATTCGATCTGAAAAGCGTTCGAACTCGTCATCGCTAATATCGTCTCTGAACCGCGCTCGAGGAGGTCCTTCGACTACTGACTCCTGGAGCCTTTGCATATGCTCAGCAGTCAAAACCGGACCGAACGCAACCAGTAAGCGCATAACCTCTCGCATTGTTGAGGTCGACCAAAGCCAACGCCCGTCGTCTGCTAATAGCCACCCCATCGATGTGTCAAACGAAACGAGGTCCGGCCTCTGCGTCAACGCGAAAAATACCAGCCTTCGAAAAATGGGATGCTTGGAATTCGCCCAGATCGTTAGCATAGCTTTTGCGTTTTCGCTGTTGCGATCTGCGGCCGCCAGCCACGCGTCGCGACACAAGGTCACCAAGAGTGTCCAGTCGTGGTAATCCTTGTTCTGGTCATGGTCTGAAATCGATGGAAGTTGTATGTAGCTGTAGTCTCTAAGCTCGGATGATATCTCGGCTTCGCACATCAGCCCTAGCGTTTCTGACAACAACTCTGACATGTCGGTCAGACTGTTTGCTAAGAAACCTTCGAACTGTTCGGTTTTCTGAATGGTCTTATATGCCGAGTGAACGTGATTGGATGCCAACGCCACTTCGACGTTGGCAATCGATGAAATCCTTTTGCTTTTATCGCTGGAACTATCTGTTCCGAAAGAATATGGGCGTGATATCTTAAGTGAGGGGCGCAGTGCATCTTTGAACTCTCGCCTTACAACTGGTGTGTCCCCGTGTGTCACGAAGCGCTTTTCCCACCCGTAGAGCCCGCCAATGTAGTGGCGTGAACTGGCGTACCCAGAAACCACAAACTCCCAAAGCTTTCGCATGGTCGGGTTAAGGTGCTCTGCATCCTCTAAAGCTCTCCGAAGGTGCCATTCAAAACGGGGATTAAGATTGCTGCCTTGCCCAACAACCCAGAATAGGGCTTCGCTCCTTTCCAGGTGTCTTGCCAACCACTTTGCCAACGCATCCATTGACTTGTCCCAATCGGAACCATGCCCTGCATTGAGGTCAACGAGCGACATTTGAGGAGCCAGATGGGATGGAGTGGGTCTGGATATAAGGCTAAATTTGAACTCCGGGTTATGACTTGTGTTGAAGAGATCACTCCTTGGCACACCAAATCGAGGGAGATCATCGATGCCAAATCTCGGTTTGGTGAACTCATCCAACCATTCGACTGGCGGAACAGGATCGAGTTGAGAAAAGTGCTTCGCGGGCAGACCGGTTGGATCGCTCAGTGCCCAAACCATCCGTTTTACGAAATCATCCTGTGCCGTGCTTCCACTTGGTTTGTGGTATGCATGGCGCGCGACGATAGCCGACTTTGCATTTACGCCATCTCGGTAACTATTTGCCCAAACACGAAGCGTTTCATGCAAATAGTAATGATATTTATGGTTTTTATAAAGAATGGGGACAACGTGCTTTGTATCCCACTCTGCCTTAGCTTGATCTCTTTTACCTCTTGCATAGTTGCCAAATGCATATGCAGCCGGTGTATTCTCACCCATCATCTTGTCGGCAGCCAAAGCGTCCATCATGTAACGGAGAATGGGATCGTTGATGCTGTAACCTACGAAACAGACCGTGTAGTTTCGAAACAGTTCAGTAACAAAGCGCGCGGCCCATCTCTCTACAAGGTAGGCCAAACCAAAGTCACCACTTGTAGCAACCAAGCTGTTCAGGTTCGTTTCGGAGCCAGTACCGTCCAAAAGGCCGTGAAGGTAAATTAACCCATCCCACCTGTTCTTTGGAACCGGTAACAGCGGGGCCGCGTGGGTTGGTGTTTGGGGACTTTTCGTCTCAATGACTTCTTCAAAAACCCGATCAAAGTTTGTTGTAATGAGGCGAGTGGCTCCTGATCGTGTCTTTCCAAGCCGAAGGAGCGCCTCATGGGTCTGCGTCGATTTTTTTCCAGTTAAATTCGGTTGGAGCGCACTTGCAATCGCTTCACGCACTATCTGTCTACCGTTCGGGAGCCGTTGCTCCAAGAGGCCCAAAGTTGTGTCGTACTTATAAGCTTTGAATGCTTCGGCTTCAGCGCCACCCAATTCTTCTCCGAGCTCATTATACACGGCTTTTACCAAACCATAGAAGGTTGGCAGTTTTGCGGGGTAGGAAATTCCAGCGCCACAGAAGAAAACCACTTTTCCATCTTCATGGGCTTCCAAAAGGGCTTCTGGGATGTCTGGACCATTGGAAATGAATTGCATCTAAAACTCAAAAAAATGCACGACCGTAACAGGGATAGATTGGCCATGGTTCCGTGACAAGGGAGGGATTAGGGCACTATGCATATTGTAGAAAATAGAGCGGACACTTGTTGGCGAGTTGCCTAACGGCAGCTAAGGGCCGTCAAGAGCAGCGCTTAGTGAGCCAACCATAGGTTAAGCTTTTCAACGCTTGTTGATGAAATCGTAGAGACGCTTAGCCCCGTAGCCGTTGGGGTCGGCCAAAAACCTGCATATTTTGGCAGATCAGCAGGAAGATACGAGCGCGGGACATCTTCTGAACTCCTCGTAACGTAGGTGTGTACTCCATCGACGAACGTTATCAGCGCGATTCCATGCTCTGCAGCATACTCGATAGCGCCACGCTGAAACCCAGATGTCGAGAAGATGATACCTTTTTGCGAGCCAGTCTCAATCAATTTGCTTCTAAGGATCATGACCACATCACGTTCCACTGAACGCTTTAGTTTTTTGCATTCCACCAGCACTGTTATCTCGGCACCGGCAAAAACATTGAACCTCGCCACAGCATCGATGACGTATTCGCCCGCGCTTCCAGGCACCGTCTCGAGGTGTTGAACGGAAAAGCTCTTGAGTTCCCCTTCAGCGGCCCTGAGCCATGAAACGACCTGCTTTTCGTATTCTAATGGGGAAACTTCAATTGGGTTGCTTGGTTCCCAGGGTAATTCTCTCGTCATAAAAGTGCTTTCGTGTAGCTTGGTCACCATCCAGCATATTTTGGCCATCGCTGCAACGAACGTCCACTTTACGCGAAGCAACACAGCGCTGAAGTTGGTTTGCAGACGGCGGCTATGGGCCGGACTCCAAACCAACAATGATTTTGAATGATTACCTCCCTCTATTCTTCAATAGACGAGATGTGCCGCTCTTGTACGAGAAGAGGGCCAGCACCTCGAATGTGAGGATTTCTCCAGCTGATGCCGCCGGATCGATTGCGCATAAAGTGGCCCTGCACCCAGTGAGCGCGGCGCTTAGGGCTGATCTCTTTGTATGCCTCGTGCTTGTCGCTGGTAGCTTCAAGCTGATGCCTGCCTAGTTCGCCCAGCTTAACCCTGATTATGGACTTGTTGGGCAGTGTTCGCCCAGATTTCTGCGCTCTTCGCCGTTCGGCCCTCGGGTATGCGGGCACTTCCTCTTTTTCCAGCATGGCCTTGTGTTCAAAAAGGACCGACATGCCCACCGCTATTGCGAGGAAGTTAAAACAGAGCGACTTTTCCTGTTTGATTGCTGCTTCTTCGGTAACTTCTTCTCCGATAGCCTGAGACAAAGCGAGGGAAGGTGAGTGAAGAACCTCTACCGACGCTCCCTGTGATTTGAATATCAGCAGGTTTGGGAACAAGCCGTTATTATTCGCGAGGTAAACCTGGCTGTAGAGTACGTTGTCATCTTGGGTGATTAGGGCTGCTGGCCACATGCCGACCTTTGGTTTTGGCACAGTCAAAAACATCGCCGGGAACGGTAGACGAACGTTGCTAAATAAACTGTCCAGACCGTCCTCTTGCATTTGTGCTGAGAGGGCGTGCAGCATTTTCTCCGCGCGTTCGTCGATCTGGTAGAACTGTGCGATATCGAAAATTTGACGTTGCCGCTTACCGTGAAAATCAAGCGATTCGATAAGGTCGGGTTTTAGTGACGCCCGATCAATACCCTTCAGGTAGAGCAGAATATCCGGATATCGTTCATAGAAATCGAGCAAGTCAGCGAGCATTGTTCGCACCTCAAAATACCAAACGATTGATACCGATGCATCCATCGGACGCAACATCAAGGTTACCCATTCAATACGCGAATGCTGCGAACGACAGGTTTGACGGGCTGCGCCGCAGCATCATCAAGCTGTAGCAAACGGCGGGTCTGGGCCGAGTCAGCAAGTTTGTTCCATCTGAACGTGTCGAGTTACCGTTTCTATGGCTGGTTTGGACAACTCGCAGATACTAGCGAACCATTTTATAGAAACCCATCTGCTAGATACAGGGGCGGCTAATCTTGCTAAAATTGGTGTTTGCATAGAATTTTCGATCATGGGCGCACACGCAAGTCACCTAATCAAACCAACAACAATTACAAACTAAAAACCCCCTGTTTTTTGAAGTCGGTTTTCTGAACCCCCGGCCCCCTCTGAAATCTGAATAAGGCTCTTTCAAGACTGCCACGCCCAGCGCCCAAAGGCTTTTGCACCCTGCCAATAGACCTTGCCCATGTGTCAGCCTCAGAGCGTGGCGCAAATGTCTGTCTATGAAGTCGGTTTCGGCTTTTGGCAGACACCCTGCCGCAACTTCTTAAACATCATTGGCAGACAAGAGGATCGTCACATGCTGATCGGATATGCACGTACATCGACGCTGGAACAGAAAACATCGCTGGAGGCTCAGAGAGAGTCACTGAGAGCAGTTGGTTGTGAGCGAGTCTATGAGGAGCAGGTAAGCTCAGTGGCCCCCAGAGAGGCGCTCAGGACCGCTATGGAGTTCTGCAGGGAAGGGGATACCCTAGTCGTCGCCAAGCTGGATCGTCTGGCCCGATCCGTGAAGCATCTGGGGGAAATCGTTGAAGACCTGGAGAGCAGAAGAGTTGACCTCCGAGTTCTGAACCTTGGCCTGGATACCTCCAACGCCACCGGAAAGCTGATGTTGAACGTTCTGGGTTCTGTGGCTCAGTTCGAACGTGAAATGATGCTGGAACGTCAGAGGGAAGGCATCGCCAAGGCCAAGGCGATGGGCAAGTACAAGGGCAGGAAGCCCACAGCAAAGGCTAAGGCCGCAGAGGTTGTGCAACTACTCGCTGAGGGCAGTAGCAAACGCGAAATCGCCCGGTGCCTGGGAATTTCGGAACGGTCTGTCTATCGGATCGTGAGGGAGCTGCCCTGCTTTTTGTGACGCTTTCTAAACCAATAAGGAACTAGACGTGGCCGCAGGTTAGAAAGCGGTTGGCGGTCGACTAGGTGAGCTTTGCAGGAAATGCTTACGGTCCCACTAGAAAGTAGCTGACGTGAAACAGTTTGATACGCATTTCCTGCATTCCTATTTCTAGCGATTTGCCATGCTAGGGGGTGGAAGCTCATAAAACTTCCTTTGCAGCTTGGATGATAGCTAGCTGAACTTCCAACGTATCTACGTCGCGTAGTATTTCACCATTGCTTGGAAGCCGGTTGCCTGAGAAGGCGCTGAGAACCGTTTGTTCAACATTTTTTGCTTTTTCAGCGTCTTCCACTCTATGGGTAAACGCCAATGACCACTTAAGCCCAGTGATTTCCGGCATGATTGCGAGGTTATATTGCTTCAGCCTTTTCTTTGGGTCATGTGAGAAGCCAACTTTAGCAACCTTCCTATTGCCTAGTTTCAGAACATAGACGAACCAATTGTCGTGTTCGGTGTTGGTGACAGAGTATTCACCTGGTTGTGGAGTGGGGCCGGGGCGATATTTGCGAAGTAGCTCTGTGGACGATGGCTCTGGTTGCTGCGAGGTAGGCCTTGTTCCTGACGAAGTGTTGCCGATTTCGGCACCGTACCAAAGCCGACGAAACTCAAGTTCTAATTCCTCAGCTTTTATCTCTTCGGTTGTTGGATCATAGAACTCTCTCCAAACCTCCCTGTCGGTTTCTCCCGCGCCGGAGAACCCAGCTCGTTTATCTCTAGGGTCTATGTGGCGGAAGTTGAGAACCTTGTTGTAGAAACCCTTAACTGCTCGGCCAGTCAACGTGGCAGTCTTGGCAATTGGAGCATCTGGACGCAGCGATAGGCTTCCTCCATAGGTTTGGTGGTAGACGTATAGTGCCGCTACGGATTGGGCCCTACTCCAGGGGTTGCCTGTATTTTCCCACAGTTCTTCAATGCGTTTCAGTTGGTCTCCTTCGACTGGAAAGTTGGTCTTGTTTGCCATTTTCAAAATGGACAAATCTTTAAGGACTGGATCAACTAACAGCCAGTCCCGTTGGATAATTTCTTTCTTATTGGCGACCTGGCTAACATGGAGCCTGACCCGCATTTGGCGGGTGTTTGCATCCGATGGATTTGTCCAGAATGTGCTTCCTGGGCTGTCGTCAATCCGTTCTCTTGGGGTATCTAGCAGGTGTCCGCGAGCTACAATTCCAGATGACGCATTTTGTTTTCCCTTTGCTCGCCAGATGAAAACAGTGTCCCCTCGCAGCATACGGCTTGAATTCTGTCTTGCAGCAAAGAGAACTTCTCGAGCTTCGGAAGCCAATAGACCGTCAATATCGTATTGATCCGGATTGCACTGGAAAATCCAACTAGGCAACTCAATCTCCGATGGTTTGTTGGGTTTCATCAAGAAACCAGTATTGCTGAACTTGTCCGACGAACGGGTGGTATTGGTTCGCTATCCGCACCAATTTCCTGGAGGGCGTGGACAGCTAAATCTGCCGCAGCGATAAGGTGCTGCTAGACCTTCTGCAATGAGGGTATCCCCCACATCCTTTTCGTTTACGTATAGACGGCCACAAAGCCTGCCGTAGTTGCAGGCTTGAGTGCCTTCAGTGCCAGGCTTGCAAGCACACCGAACGTACTCCAGCCGCAGCGATTTTGCGGAGCGGAGAAGAGCCTTTAGGCGGCTTGTTGCACGTTCCCCAAGACGCTTTTCTTCAGCGCAATCTGGTGAAAAGACCTCGGGTGAATTGAAGCCAACTAGACGAACGTTGCGCGAAATACCTTTCACGCGGACTGTGTCTCCATCAATCACGCGCAAATCGCCCGAACGCAGGACTGCAGTCGACGGACTCTCTTCGGGAGTATCTATTGCCTGATACGGAGTTAGGTCGCTTGCCACGAAGAAGGCGAGTAGAGCCAGTCCCGCAGCGGAAAGAAGAAATAGCCTCATGGCACGACGATTGAAGGTCCTATAATTGTGCCTAGTTAGCGAATAGGGCCTGTGCCGTGATGTAGTTGATGACTTGGCAGTTCTACTGTTTTTTTCCCTTTGGAAGTCGACAACCTTCGCCGTTTCTCGCTCAGCAGGTATCAATCTCATTAGCACTCTGTACTGTTTCGTGGACAGCCGAGTTTGTTCACCATGGGAGTTCAGTTTCTGCTGAACAGACCGTAGGAAGTCCCTTTCCCATTTCGTGAGCCTCGTCGAAGTAAGCGCACGTTCAATTCCGGACAATAAAATGGATAGCTGTTGGGGAGTGAATGGCATGGCGAACTGAATGAAACTGGAATGCGATCCTAGCGAGAAAAGGAAGCAACGTAAGGTGCTGATTTACATACCGCTGCACTGCAATTATTTGTCGAAAGCTGATTTCGTGGAAACGTTGTAGTTAACTGCAGATACGACAAAGAACCAGAATGGCTCCACTATCGAGTGGGCCTATGGCCGATGCTCCAGCTCCGATCTCTGACCAGTCGAGCGTCGAGATAGTCGATTTTCTCCTGCTGGACTATCTCTACGGTCTCACCAGCCTCGGCAACCTCGTAGCCGTCAGAGCGAGCGATCACGTAGCCACCATCTCCAAGGAGTTCATAGGATACGGAAATCCGAAGCTCGTTATCCGTAAGATTTTTGACTTTGTATCTCCACTCGTAAACAACCTCAGAGGCCGGTCTATTCCAAAGGCTCCAAAAACTCGTTACGATTGGTTGTTCGGTGGTCAAAAATAGCCCTTTGAACGAGTCAGAGACATACTCCAGTGGTGGGTCTTTCGCTTCCTCCTCATCCCAGCCAATTCCGGCGAAGGAGGCATCTCGGTCTGTTCCGAAGCGAGCTGGTATTTGACGGTAGAGTTCAGGGTGAATGTTCAGGTAGCCGAGTGCCAGAACCATAAATGGAACTACAAAGAAACCAACGCTGTACCAGGCAGGATGTGATTTTCGCATTTTCAGCCTTCGTAAACACCTAATGCAATTTGGCTAGCGTATAGGTTGTGGTCGTGCAAGTCTGCTTCTTGCCGTTACCCAAGGGCAGCGCGAATAGCTAGAGTTGCCAGCACCTGTGGATGCAGGGGGCGTACAGCTTACCAGTACGGGCTGTGTCTCGGGGACAGTTGTTTTCTGGATAACCCATAATAGGCCGAATGTGCGGGCTTGGACCTATTGGTGCCACAAAAAGTGCCACACTGCTGGGTTCTCAGATATTTTTCGACTTTAAATCAACTTCTTATGGGTTATTCTGGCGGTCAATAAATCCGTGTGGGGGCACCACTTTTTTCAAAGGCTTACGAGGCGATCTCATGCCTGGCACTCGCTTCGGGTAAGCGTAGGGTAAGCGTAGATGCCGATTTTTCCCTTTACATTCGCCCGAGGGTTGCATGATTCTGCAGACAAGGGAGGAACTGATGGGACACATCAGGCTTGGCACTTTGCCTCGGTCCAGGAAGTGGCGCGAGGTCGTTGATTTGATCGCAACCGATGCGTCGGTAGAAGAGATCGCCGAGGCGGCGGCTGATGCATCCGAAAAAGATCTCTCGCGCGCGAGTCGTGACCCTAGGTTTCAGTTTGTAAGCTATTTGCTGGTGAGGTTGCCTTTGCTTGCGAGGGCTCCTGGCTTCGAAGACGCTCTGGCTGATCTTGGTGTCGACGGATCGGAGCTTGCCTCTGTGACAGGGCTGCTCGCCGGGTTGGATCGTGCCATTGATCGCAACAGCTTCGATCTCCGAAGTTCCTCAGATACAGGAGAATTGGCGAAGGTCGCGCTCTTGGAAAGCCTTTCCGTTCAGCTGCACGACCGGTTGCCATCCCTGTTTGAACCGACACCGCAAGAAATTCGCCAAGCACTCGCGAGCTTCGCCTCGGGCGATGCATTTGCGAGACTCTCGCGGGATTTCTTTGCCCGGTTGACATACCGTTCGCTAGACTACTATCTGAGCCGGGAACTCGCCAATCACACTGGCGAGGATCGACGCTTTTCCACCGATGCACAGCGAGTGGCATTTCAACAAGCCCTCGCCCACCACACATTTGAAGTGTCTAGAATTGTCGAAGAATATGCGGGCGGCTGGTATGGCAAAACCGTCTGGCAGAAGCAGGCGCTTGATCGCGATTCAATAGACAAGTTCACAGCTTACGCGTTCAAAAAGATGCGCTCGGAGTTTGGGCGCCGTCGCGCTGTTGTCTGAAGTTGAAGTCAGATGGTTGCCGCCCCTGACAAAAAGCGGCGGTGATGAAGTCCTGCGTCTCGACATTGCTGGCCGCGAAGTCGCAATGACGCTGCGGATTGGACAATTGAACCGTCAATTGGTCGAGGGCCTGCAGGATCGTGCACTCGATTTGCTGGAGATTGCCGCGCTTGTCTATTGCGCGGACGCGGCAGTCAGCCGTGGTGGCCCGGCGGATCAGAAGATGGGTGAGAAGTGGCACAGACGATTCGTAGCCACCATGCCGGTACGCGATCTGGATTTCTGGCAACGTGAGAGCGTAATACAGGCTCTGGAAGAAACGTTGATGTTTCTATCCGGCGACCGCTTTGAATTTTCTTTTTCGACCAAAGACGAACCGGATGCAGAGCGATCGCGCTTTTTCAAATTCGGCCGAAATAGTTCATGGAAGCCCCACCGCGTCCTGATGTTTTCCGGCGGGCTCGATTCCTTTGCGGGCGCTGTGGAAGAAATCGTAGAACAGAAGCATCGGGTTGCTTTGGTCAGTCATGCCTCGTCCACGAAAATAGCGCCGGTTCAGAAACGGCTGATCTCAGCCTTGAGCAAACGGTACGGACCGGAAACGTGCCGTCACATTCCCATGACCGCCCAGTTGAAGAGCCGATCGACCGCCGAAAGAACGCATCGCACACGCTCATTCTTGTTTGCGGTACTTGGGTCGATCACTGCAACGGCCTTCGGACTGGACCGCGTGTCGTTCCATGAAAACGGGGTCGTGAGCCTCAACCTACCGCCGGTTGGCAACGTCGTTGGAACACGAGCGACGCGAACCACGCACCCAAAGACACTGAAGCTGTTCACCGGTCTTCTGCGGCTTGTTTTTGAAAATGACATGCGGGTCGACAATCCATTCTTTGCTCGAACAAAAGCAGACGTTGTGGAACGTATCTCCCATCTTGGCATGGCAGACCAGATTGTTGAGACGCGTAGTTGCGCTGATGTGCATAATCAAACCCATCAATACTTCCATTGTGGGCGCTGTTCGCAGTGTATCGATCGGCGGTTCGCGATGCTTTCAAAGGGGTTGGAGCGATTTGACCCGGAAGATGCCTATCGCGTGGACCTTATGTCGGGCGCTCGACCGAACGGGACCGACCGTGAGATCGCGTTGTCCTACGTACGCAATGCAGTGTTCTTCGGGAACGCCACACCAAATGCACTGGCCCGGAGTTTCCCGGTTGTTCTGGATGCGGTTAATCATCTCGAAAGTCCACCAGACACCGCAATGTCGATGATCGCAGATTTGCTTAACCGCCACGGCAAGGCGGTCACATCTGTCATGCGCAGAACTCTCGAAAGCAAGTCACCCGGTGAGTTCCCTGAACAGAGTTTGCCAAGTCTATATGGTGAGATGCAGAGCGGTTTAACCATGCCGGCAGTGCCTGCTGCGTCAGTTGAACAAAACGAGAATGAGCAACCACCGCTGACTATAGAAATCAACAAAACCTCACGTTTGGTTCTGATCGGCGAACATATTGAGCTCAAGAAAAACGCCACAGCGGATCTGTTGATCGTTTTGGCTGAAGAGTGGCTCCGTGCGGCAGGCAAAGGTCTCGAACCTTTGGAGTATCCCTGCTTGAAGTCTGGCGACCTCGTCAAAAAATTGGGCGTTGAAACCGACGAAGTCGTTAGGCGGAGAATACTGACCGCGCGAAGGACGATTGCAAAGAGATTCGAGTCTGCTGGTCTGTCAGTTGAAAAGCCCCAAGAGTTGATCGAAAACCTCTCTTGGAACGGATACCGGCTTGCTCCCGAGCGCGTGGTCGTTCGGGTGCGCCACCGGAGCTGATCATTCATCAATAACCGCGTCCTCGTCTGGCAACGGTCCACGGCGGCGAAACCGCCCCATCAGTTCGACCTGGCGGCCAGGTGAAACAGAACCATAGGAGCTGAACGTCGTCATCACGTCGTCGTGTCCCATGTTCTGCGACCAGGCTTTATAGTCCTCTGGTGTCCTGCAGTGAAGTTTTGCTAGCTCTGCGATCGTATCTCGAACGCGGTGCGGCGAAAACGGTGGCAGCCCGGCGTTGACGAAAGCTTGCTTGAAGATCCGGGCCGCTGACGACGGGCCTACCCACGGCTCGCGCGCTATACCTACTGCCTCAAAGCGTCTGGACGGGCCAACAGCGACGCGCGTCTTTGGGAACAGAGGATCCGTGTCCGAGAAAAGATGGCCCTGGCGAAGCTCCGTGATCCAGTCTCGCAGAATCCTTTCGACATCATCACCGAAGGGAAAGAAACTGGTCGTGAAGGACTTTCCAAACTTTGTATCCACGGAACGGCCGTCAAACTGCACGCATTTATTGGCTGGATCGACATGACGCAGCTGCATGGTGATGGCGGCACCTTCACGTGATCCGGTCAAGAAAAGGAAGGCGATCACGGCGCGGTCACGGCGCTGGATCACTGTTTCTGCAGGCATGATGGACAACAGGTGGTTTACTTGTTCAGGGGACGGATGCGGCTTCCACAGGGTGCTGCGACGGGCCTGTTCCGATTTGCGATCCGGCGTGAGATAGGCAATGTCTGCGCGCGAGATCCTGGACTTGTACCCCGGTTGGTCAGCCATCCAGTCAAAAAGCTTCATGACATCGCGCAACACTCCGTTGATCGTAGCTGCCGACAGTGGCGCGCCCGTTCGTTCATTGCGCAGACCTTGCAGATGGCGTTTGAACGCGCGCGCCCTTTCTGAATGGAACGCCCGGTAGTCCTTACCTTTGAGCCATTTATCATAGATGGCAATCGATGCTGCGGCTTTGTCGATCGAAGATTGCGACAGCCCCTTTGCGTCCTTCAGCCAGACAAGGTGTTTGCGCTTGATGCGCAGGTTATCCGAGGTGTGTTTTGGCATGGGTCTCTGGCTCCTCTTTCAAGGTCACTTTTGAATGGGGTTCGGTACAGGACACTAATCTTGGGGAGGCTTGTTGAAGTGTGACCTCCAGTTTGGCCTGAATGGCTTCCAGATCTGAACGGCGAATGATCTTGTTCATGACCGCACCACACGTCGGACAGAGGGCGGTTAGGCGGCCGCTGGAAGCTGTTTCCTGAACATAGTCAGCGATCTTGCCGTCGGGTTCGCGCGGACCTCTGCAGCTGAGGCAGTAGCAGTGATGCAATGCCAACTTGCACCGCGCCTTGCGTTGTCTTTGTCCGAGGAAGTCCTTGAGCACATGTCCTTCGATCAGCCAAGGCTTGCTGCTGGTATCAGCCGCAAGTCCGTTGTTCCCAATCCAGCGAATGACGGTCTGGCGATGACAGCCCAAAACGTCCGCCACCTCCCAGACTGTGTAGACAAGGTGCGATTTGACTTTGTGTGAGGGGAAGGACTTTGCCATTACACACCCTCCCCGGAAATCGGTCCGCATGTATTCTGGCAGACCTGCGCCTCCTCAAAGGCTTCGATCACGTCTTCATCGTATAAAACGCGCGCGCCGATCTTCAAAAACCTGGGGCCCTTTCCGAGCCAGCGCCACTGCTCCAGCGTCCGCGGCGACATGTGCCACCGCTCCGCCAGCTGATCTTGTGTCAACTTGGTCATACCAACCTCAATTGCTCACTGCGGCACGAGGAAGTTCGGTCCGCTTCTACAATTGAGAATCTGACGGTTCAGAGTTTGGAAGTATGTGGTCACAGCCCCGGAAAGCGTGACAAGTACCAAGGCTAAGCTATTGACTCTAAACACACCGAGGCGAAAAGGTGTGACATTTCCGCAAAATGCGTGACCTCACGATCCAAACCGCATGGGAATCAGTGTCTGCAAATGGCCCGAAAGCTGACGTTAATCAAGTAAACTCGGAAGACGGCTTCGAGCCCAAAGTGACCGATGCTGCGCGTTGCACCAACGGCGGCTTTCTTGTCTTGACGAATTGATTTTGCAGGATCAGCGTCGTTTCGGAACGGACGGTTTCTTCAACACTAGGGATGCCAGACAGCGATGAAGACAGAACACACTGACGTCCTCGTTATTGGCGGCGGTACAGCCGGATTCGGGGCTGCGATCGCTGCGGGGCGCGAAGGGCTTAAGGTCACTTTGCTGGAAGCGACCAGCAAGATCGGCGGCGTTATGGCGTTCTGCCCTGGTATGCCCTGGGGCGGTGCCTATCCGATGGATCAAATTATCGGCGGGATCATTGAGGAACTCACAGAGCGTCTCGCATCGATGGACCCGCCAGCCGCCGAGAAGCGGGCTTGCACGCTCGACAATTTCGGGCCTGAAATCATCTACGACCATGATGTGGCGACGCTCACGATGTTTGAGATGCTCGAAGAAGCGGGCGTGCGTATCAGGCTAGGGGCCATCGCGCTCGAACCCGAGATGAAAGGCACCACAATTGCATCAGTCTCGTGCTGTGACCGACAGGGGCCTTTCAAAATTCAGCCGAAGATCGTGATCGATTGCTCGGGTGACGGCGACATCTCAGCCAAGGCTGGAGTGCCCTACGTTCTTGGCGATGCGTCCGGCAACATGATGGCGGTGACGATTTCTTTCTTCATGATTGGTGTGGACTGGGACTGCGCTTTCGCCGATCCGGACCCGTATTTCCAGAAATACGCAGCGATTGGTGTCGCAGATGGCAGGTTGCACAGCGATCTTAGGAAGCTGTACCTCATGCGTGGCTTTCATGAGGGTACGGTCTTTTGTAATTCTGTCCACGTCCGTGGGGTAGACGGCACGGATCCTCTGGCCGTGAGTGCTGCCACCCAAGAGGGGCGCCGCAGGTGCCGCCAATTGGCTGCGTTCCTGAGTACTGACGTCCCAGGCTTTGAGCGGGCGCATATGGCCATGCTTTCACCAACGGTTGGCGTGCGCGAGACGCGCAAATTGCAAGGCATGTATCGCTTGACAGGAAAGGACTTGGCATCTGCGACCAAGTTCGGGGATGGGATTGTGGCCTGTGACAACCCTATCGATGATGTGATGCGTGCTGAGGGCGACATGACCCATCACGCCGCCATCCAATCCGGGCAGTACTATACAATTCCATTCCGGTCGCTGGTACCTGAAGAGATCACGAACCTCATGTTTGCGGGGCGGATCCTGTCAGCAGACGCGGTTGCATTCGCCTCCGTGCGTGGCATGCCGCAATGCATGGCGATGGGGCAAGCCACCGGGACAGCAGCGGCGATGGCCGTGGGATCAGGCATCGCCGTTCAGGCCGTCCCAACGAAGGATCTGGTTCGGCGCTTGTCTGCACATGGCATCAACCGGTTAAGAGTGCTTGAACACGACGTGTCGTGACGGGTTGGCAGCCGATAGTGGCAACTACGCAAAGGCGGACGTTCGATCGTCGGATGTGAAGGGCAGCTCAGTCCCGCAGAGCGGTTATTTGGGGAAAATCGATCAATGTCCGAATTGCGGACATTTCCGCCGGTCGCAGATGCGGCAAAATCGGCCTCCGCGCGACGGCCGAATTTCGTAGCTTATCGCCGCACCACAGCGCGATTTCCGGAAAGCGGCCGTTCAAAATAGTCAAAATGGCCGAAATCCAAACCGGACCTTCTCCGCGTCGATTTCGAGCGTCTCATATGCGGATGGGGTGGATGGCGTCTGCAGCCAACCGTCGCGCTTTGCGGCAAACTGCAGAAGACATCTTCTGCAAGGAAAGGAGCCCCACCATGGAAGTCACGACGATAGGAT
>NZ_JBXWSH010000009.1:0-125458 GCF_059613325.1 Ruegeria sp. BHSA191 | reverse complement strand
GACGTAGTCGGCGTGGCCGGGGCAGTCGACGTGCGCATAGTGGCGGTTGTCGGTCTCGTATTCCACGTGGGCGGTCGAGATGGTGATGCCGCGCGCCTTCTCTTCCGGCGCGCCGTCAATCTGGTCATACGCCTTGAAGTCGCCGAAATACTTGGTGATCGCTGCGGTCAGCGTCGTCTTGCCGTGGTCAACGTGGCCAATCGTGCCGATGTTGACGTGCGGTTTTGTACGCTCAAACTTTTCCTTTGCCATTCCTCAGGCGCCCTTTGCGGTTTGGGGGACCCTTGGTCCCGGTTTGCATCTGCGCGCGCGAGATATTGGGTTCACAACGGAAAATCAAGCACAACCATCAGGAAAACGGGCGTCAGGCCGGATTTTGTATGGCCTCGCCCGACTCAAGCGGCTGGATCAGCCCCGGCCGCGGGTCGAACCAACCGTTTTCTTTGTGTTCTTCGGCCAGCCATTCCTCGACCCGGTCGGCGATCTTGAGGGCCAACCCGCTCATCTGCTCTTCGCGGGTGCGGCTGTTGCCCGACCCCACGACCGCACTGTCACTGGTGGTGTCTTCCAGCACTTGGAATTGCTTGCCCTTGGCCAGGAACTGCTTATTGCCCACATCATAGACATTGACCAGGACGATGGCGGTGCTCTTGGGGTTGTAAATCACCGGGATGCCCGGCGGCGCCAGCATGTACCCTTCGAGGCTGATGCCGATATCATATTCCTGGGTGCCCTGATACCGGCCCAGCCGGATGTCCACTGCCTTCTGGATCGCATCCACCCATTCCTGCGGGGTCGCGTCCCGGCTCACCGGTCCTTGTACCGCCTTTTCCGCATAGGCATAGTTGACCCGCAGCTTGAAGGCGCCAAGGTCCTCGGGCGCCTCGTCAACCAACGTCTGGGTGCAGGCCCCGATCATGGCCAGTCCGGCGAAAAGTATCAGCAGTTTGCGCATGGGTTCCGTCTCGATAGGGCCTGTTTTTTCCTGATCTAGCGCACCGATGCGGCCTGTGCCAAGCCGTATCGGCAGTTTTCGCCTGCAGGCCGCAACCGCATCACGAGAACTTGTAGTCGCGCGGGAAGCCGTAGGGCGGCTTTTTCCCGACGCTGGCCCGCTTGGCCAGCCACGGCGACATGTCCGGCTCGTGCCGGGTCTTGTCGCCGCCCATCGACCATTTCAGACCCTCTTCCCAGTTGAAGGTGGTCAGGTCGGACAGGCCGCCATCCAGTTCCAGAGTGCCCTGCCGGCCCCGCGCCATGTTGTATTTCTGCAGACGCACGCCCTTGCCCCGCGTCATCTCGGGCAGTTCCGAGACTGGGAATACCAAGAACTTGCCGTTCTGCGACACCACGGCGACGTGGTCGCCCGCGACCGGTTTGCAGATCACCGCGCGCTCGTCATCCTTGACGTTCAACACTTGTTTGCCGTTGCGGGTCTGGGCCAGAACCTCATCCTCGGGCACGATGAATCCGTTGCCCGCATCCGAGGCCACAAGCAGCTTGCGCCCCGGCTTGTGGATCAGGATGTCGACGATCTGCGCCTCGTTGGGCAGATCGACCATCAGGCGCAGCGGCTCGCCCATGCCCCGCCCGCCGGGCAGGTTCGCGGCGCTGACCGTGTAGACCCGCCCGTTCGAGGCAAAGATCAGCAGCCGGTCGGTGGTTTCCGCGTGGAAGATGAAACGCGGCCCGTCGCCGTCCTTGAACTTCAGTTCGCGGTTCAAGTCGATATGGCCGGTCATCGCGCGGATCCAGCCCATCTGGGAACAGACCACCGTGATCGGTTCGCGGTCGATCATCGCCTCGAGCGGCACCTCTTCGACCGCGCCGGCCTCGGCAAAGCGGGTGCGGCGGGCACCGCCCTTGTAATCCTTGCCGAACTTCTTCTTGGTCTCCTTGATCTGCTCGGCGATCCGCGCCCATTGCAGGGACTCGTCGGCCAGCAGATCCTCAAGATCGGCGCGTTCCTCCATCAGCTTGTCGCGCTCGCGGATCAGCTCCATCTCTTCGAGGCGGCGGAGGCTGCGCAGACGCATGTTCAGGATCGCGTCGACCTGAACCTCGGTCAACTCGCCCTCGCCCGGCGCGGGCGAGACATAGTCGGCCTCGCTGGTGGCGCGGACATGGTCGATGCCCCAGTTCTCGCGCATCAGGGCGGCCTTGGGGTCGTCGTCATAGCGGATGATGTCGATCACCCGATCAAGGTTCAGGAAGGCGACGATGAAGCCCTCCAACACCTCCAACCGGTGGTCGATCTTAGCCATCCGGTGACGCGAGCGGCGCAGCAGCACCTCTTGCCGGTGATCGAGGAAGGCGCGCAGCACCTCCTTCATCGAGCAGACCTTGGGCGTCACCCCGTCGATCAGCACGTTCATGTTCAGGCTGAACCGCAACTCGAGATCCGAGTTGCGGTAGAGCATGTTCATCAGCACCTCGGGGTCCACGTTTTTCGAACGCGGCTCGAGGATCAGGCGGATGTCGTCGGCGGATTCGTCGCGCACATCGCCCAGAATCGGGATCTTCTTGGTCTGGATCAGCTCGGCGAGCTTTTCGATCAACTTGGATTTCTGGACCTGATACGGGATCTCGGTGACCACGATCTGCCACTGGCCGCGGCCCAGATCCTCGATCTGATACTTGCAGCGCAGCCGGAATGATCCGCGCCCGGTGCGATAGGCCTGTGCGATGTTCTCGGGCGGCTCGACGATCACGCCACCCGTCGGGAAATCCGGCCCCGGCACATAGTTCAGCAGCGTGTCGTCACGTGCGTCGGGCGTCTTGATCAGATGCAGGCAGGCGTCGCACAGCTCGGCGATGTTGTGGGGCGGGATGTTCGTGGCCATGCCCACGGCGATCCCCGACGCGCCATTGGCCAGCAGGTTCGGGAAGGTCGCCGGCAGCACCACCGGTTCCTGCAGCGTGCCGTCGTAGTTGTCGCGAAAATCGACCGCATCCTCGTCGAGCCCCTCCAGCAGCGCCTCGGCAACGATGGTCATCCGTGCCTCGGTATAGCGCGAGGCCGCCGGGTTGTCGCCGTCGATATTGCCGAAATTGCCCTGCCCGTCCACCAGCGGGTAACGGACGTTGAAATCCTGCGCCAGGCGCGCCATCGCGTCATAGATCGCGGCGTCACCATGCGGGTGATAGTTACCCATCACGTCGCCCGAGATCTTGGCCGACTTGCGGAACCCGCCCGAGGAACTGAGTCGCAACTCGCGCATCGCGTAGAGGATTCGCCGGTGAACCGGCTTCAATCCGTCGCGCGCGTCGGGCAAGGCCCGGTGCATGATGGTGGAAAGCGCATAGGTCAGATAGCGCTCGCCAATTGCCCGGCGCAGCGGCTCCGCCACCTCGCCCCCCGCGTCGGGGGTCTCCATATTGGGGTCGTCGATCGTGTCGTTCATAGATGATGTGATACGATGCCCGACGCCCTTGGTAAAGCAATCAGCGCATATTTTGCTGGGGACAAGTCCGGCTTTTTGCAACAGGGGGACCCAACCCCGCGATTTCCCCCGACTTTCGACTCGGGCGCGCGATTATGGTAGTATCTCAACCATTGAATGCTGCCGATTTCTTTGTTGATGCGATTGCCGGGGGATGCGCCATGACGCGCCTGATTGTTGTTACCTTCGCCGCCTTGGGCTGGGCCTTCTACGTGATGAGCGGAGGCCCCGATTTCGAGCCGCGCGGCACACGCGCTGCCACGCACAGTCTGGTTACCCAAGCCCGAACCGCTGACCGCTTGGTCGCCGCGAAGCCGAAGGAGCTTGTAACCCGCGCCGTTGCGCGCCCTGCAAAACCGGTCGAGCCAAGGCCCGAGCCGCTGCCCGTTGCGCAGACACCCGATGCAAGCGCCGTGTTGGCGCAGGTCGCCGCCGGAATGGGCGCGTCCCTTGCGGGCCTGGAAAGCCAGGGCCAGACCTTCTCGCTGGCATCGCTTGATGAGACCCCACCCCCGGCGCTGCGCGAGACGCCCGTCGGCCCCGAGGCCACACCAACCCAAGTGGCACCCGCACCCAAGGACATTCGCGAAGTGTCCGGCACACGAGTAAACATGCGCGACGGCCCGGGCACGATCTATCCGATCATCGGCAAGGCCCGGATGGGCCAGAAGGTCGAAGTGCTTAGCGACTCGGGCACCGGCTGGCTGCGCCTGCGCGTGTTGCCCGAGCAACAGGTCGGATGGATTTCCGCCTCATTGATCCGCAAAACCGCGAATTGACGCGATGCCGTCATTGCCCTGCCATGTTCCCCGCAATAGCTGTTGATGACGGAAAGCCACGGGAGCGATATGCAGAGATCCATCCTCATTACCGGGTGCTCCTCGGGTATCGGGCTGGACGCGGCACACGGAATGCGTGCACGCGGCTGGCGCGTTTTTGCCGCGTGTCGGCAGCAGCGCGATTGCGACCGCCTGCGTGCCCAAGGCTTTGACAGCCCACGCATCGACTATACCGACACCGCCAGCATAACGGCCGGACTTGCCGAGGTTTTGGAGGCCACGGGCGGCGCGCTGGATGCGCTGTTCAACAACGGAGCACATGGGCTTCCCGGCGCCGTCGAGGACGTACCGACCGAAGGCCTGCGCCATATCTTCGAAACCAATGTATTCGGCTGGCACGAACTGACGCGTCAGGTGATTCCCGTCATGCGTGCGCAGGGGCATGGCCGCATCGTCCAGAACTCGTCGGTTCTGGGGCTGGTCGCCTTTCCGTGGCGCGGTGCCTATGTGGCCACGAAATACGCCATCGAAGGCCTGACCGACACGCTGCGGCTGGAACTGCGCGACACCGGCATCAAGGCCATTCTGATCGAACCCGGCCCGGTCACCTCGAAGCTGCGCGAGAAGGCCATTCCGATCTTCGAACGGTTCATCGACTGGGAAAACTCGGCCATACGCGAGAAATACGAGGGCGCGCTGCTCAAACGGCTCTACGAGGACAGCGGCCCCGACCGGTTCGAGTTGCCCGCCTCGGCCGTAACGAACAAGCTGGCGCGCGCGCTCGAGGCGAAATCGCCCAAGGCGCGCTACTATGTCACGACACCCACTTACATTGCCGGCTATCTGCGGCGCGTGCTGCCGACCGGCGCCATCGACCGGATCCTGTCCCGCATCTGAGGCGAAATTACCCGTTCGCTTTTACCGCCTGTCCGGCTAGATGGTTCGGCAACGGAACAAAGGCGCGAATGAGGGCGAAATGGATATCTTGATGGGTGTGCTGCTTTTGGCGATGGCGGCGGTCGTCGTCGTGCTGGCGCTTGGTGTGGCCAATTTCGGCAAGGGCGGCATGGAGGCCGCCAAGAAAAGCAACAAGATGATGCGGCTGCGCATCCTGTTTCAATTCATTGCCGTGGTGCTGATCGTGCTCTACGTCTATTTGCGTGGACAGGGAGTGCAGTAGATGGTCGTTCTGAATAAGATTTATACCCGCACCGGGGACGATGGCAAAACCGCGCTGGGCAATGGCGAACGGGTTGCGAAATACTCGGGCCGCGTGGCGGCCTATGGCACTGTGGACGAGCTGAATGCCTTTGTCGGCGTGGCTCGCACCGAGGCCGAGGGCGAGGTCGATGCGGCGCTCGCCCGCATCCAGAACGATTTGTTCGACCTGGGCGCTGACCTGTGCCGCCCCGACATGGAAAAAGACGCCGAGGCCGATTACCCGCCCCTGCGGATCGCCCCGGCCCAGATCGACCGTCTGGAAACGGAAATTGACGCGATGAATGCCGACCTCGAACCGTTGCGCAGCTTCATCCTGCCGGGCGGATCAAAGCTGGCGGCGCATCTGCATGTCTGCCGCACCGTCTCGCGGCGCGCCGAGCGCCTGGCCGTCGAACTCACCAACATGGAGCCGGTGAACGAGGCCGCGGTGAAATACCTCAACCGCCTCAGCGACTGGTTCTTCGTGGCAGCCCGCTGCGCCAACAACGGCGGCCACGATGACGTCTTGTGGGTTCCGGGCGCGAACCGCTGAAAGCGCCACAACGTCCACTGGACGGTGTGGCGACCGGAATAGCGAAGCGCCGGCCCGAAGGGCGGGCGCAAACCGCTGGAACCCGAGACTCTTGAATGCGTTTTCGCACCATCCGGCGCGGCAAAACCGCCCATCGGCCGGGTAACAATATTTCGTTCCTTCACGTCAAAAAGCGTGAAACGCGACGTCCCCACGACATGACGTGACGATTTTGCCCTGTCCCGACGCCCCGCAAGGCGCTATCTAGGCCGACGAGAGCATTGGTGGAGTCGCATTGCGGCTTGCCGTTTTTGTAAGGAGCATACGCAAAAATGAAGGTACTTGTGCCTGTCAAGCGCGTGATCGACTACAACGTGAAAGTTCGCGTCAAGGCGGACGGCAGCGGTGTTGATCTCGCCAATGTCAAAATGTCGATGAACCCGTTCGACGAGATTGCCGTCGAAGAGGCGATCCGCCTGAAAGAAGCCGGCAAGGCCGACGAGGTTGTGGCCGTTTCGATCGGCGTCAAGCAGGCGCAGGAAACGCTGCGCACCGCGCTGGCGATGGGCGCAGACCGCGCCATTCTGGTGGTCGCCGCGGATGACGTCCACCAGGACATCGAACCGCTGGCCGTCGCCAAGATCCTGGCCAAGGTGGTCGAAGAAGAGCAGCCGGGCCTGGTGCTGTGCGGCAAGCAGGCGATCGACAACGACATGAACGCCACCGGCCAGATGCTGGCGGCACTGCTGGGCTGGAGCCAGGGCACCTTCGCGTCTGAGCTGGACATCGAAGGCGACACCGCCAAGGTCACGCGTGAAGTTGACGGCGGTCTGCAGACCATCAGCGTGAAGATGCCCGCCATCGTCACCGTCGACCTGCGCCTGAACGAGCCGCGCTATGCGTCGCTGCCGAATATCATGAAGGCTAAGAAAAAGCCGCTGGACGAAAAAACCGCCGCCGATTACGGCGTCGACGTCACGCCGCGCCTCGAAGTCGTCAAGACCGAAGAGCCGCCGGCACGCGCCGCTGGCATCATCGTGGGCTCGGTCGACGAGCTGGTCGGGAAACTCAAAGAAGCGGGGGCTGTGTAATGGCTGTACTTCTGCTTGCCGAAGTCAACAATGGCGAACTGGCGATGGACGCAACCGCCAAGGCGGTCACCGCTGCCAAGCAGCTGGGTGACGTGACCGTTCTGGCGGCGGGCGGCTCGGCCGCCGCTGCCGGCGAAGCCGCCGCCAAGATCGACGGCGTGTCCAAGGTCCTGGTCGCCGAAGACCCGTCGCTGGGCCACCGTCTGGCCGAATCGACCGCCGCGCTGATCGTCAGCCTGGCCGACGGCTATGAGCATATCGTGGCGCCGGCAACCACCGACGCCAAGAACGTCATGCCGCGCGTGGCCGCGCTGCTGGACGTGATGGTGATCTCGGACGCGTCGGGCGTGGTGGATGGCTCGACCTTCGAGCGCCCGATCTACGCGGGCAACGCGATTCAGACCGTCAAGTCGAACGATCCCAAGAAGGTCATCACCTTCCGCACCGCCAGCTTTGATGCGGCCGGCGAAGGCGGCTCGGCCCCGGTCGAGACCGTATCGGTCGGTGAAAACCCCGGCTTGTCGGAATGGGTCGAGGACAAGGTCGCCGAAAGCGACCGCCCCGAGCTGACCTCGGCCAAGGCCGTGGTGTCGGGCGGCCGCGGCGTCGGCTCGGAAGAAGACTTCAAACTGATCGAAGCCCTGGCCGACAAGCTTGGCGCGGCGGTTGGTGCCTCGCGTGCCGCAGTTGACTCGGGTTATGCCCCCAACGACTGGCAGGTGGGTCAGACCGGCAAGGTCGTGGCACCGGATCTGTACATCGCGGTTGGCATCTCGGGCGCGATCCAGCACCTGGCTGGCATGAAGGATTCGAAGATCATCGTCGCGATCAACAAGGACGAAGAGGCTCCTATCTTCCAGGTGGCCGATTACGGCTTGGTCGCCGACCTGTTCCAGGCCGTGCCGGAGCTTACCGAAAAGCTGGCCTGAAAAAGCCCGACTTCGAAACGATCAAGGCCCGCCGATTGGCGGGCCTTTCTCAGTCCAGATCCCGGATCGCGGACAGCAACCGCTCGGCAATGGCGCGATGCGTGGCCGGTCCGATCATGTACTCCGCCATCGGCTGCTGCATCGTGCCAAAAAGCATATCCTCGAGATCGTCAGACTCACCCGATGGGCGCACCTCCATCTCGATCTTCCCAGCACAGTGCCGCGCCAGTTCCGAGACCATCGAGGCGGAGACCTTCACCGTTTCCGGCAGGCTGAGGTGCTGCGCGTCGGGGCTGTGCACGATGTCCAACCACAACAGGACGACCGGCGGTTTTACCTGGGTCAGAAAATCGCTCAGCTTGGTCAGCCACCCCCGCCTCAGCGAGTCTGCCACCATTTCGAAGCGGGCATCCTGAAACTCGGCCAGTCGCAAAATCAGATGTCGGACGAAGTGGATTTCGGCGAAATCCACCTCGGGGTAGAGCGCGCGCAGATCCGCAGTCGCTTCAAGCACCCTGTCATTGCGCCGGACGTGCACCCTATAGAAAGGGTTGGTTTGGCCTAGAATCCCTGGCAGCTGCAAAACACATGTCTTGGCGTTGTTCATTAGGTCCAGCAGACAGGTGTCCAGCGTCAGCCCGTCGACTCCGCAAAACAGGCTGCCTAGGTTGATGCATGGCATGTCGAGCTTGTCGTCGAGGACAGACGGAAATGGGCGCGCAACGAAACGGCCATAGGTTTCATCGGCGCCAACGCAGGCCAGATATGGTCGGTCCAGTGCCAGTTTTGGCCCGCGATACCATCGCTCCGAGCCTGCATAGCGGCACAGCGGCTCTTCGGCGCTCAGCGCGCCGGATTCGTGATAACTCATGTCATCCACCCATTTTCTTCACCCGGATGCCATTGTCGGGCCACAGGTACTAAGAAAATCTCAATGGTCGACTTTTACGCGAATTCTACAGGTCACTGCCCCTTGCCGCCCTGCCCGGACTGCCGATAAGGTCGCCCCTGAACCTCAACGCAAAAGGCAGCTCAGCATGGACGTGAAATCAGTCGGAGTGATCGGCGCTGGTCAGATGGGCAACGGAATCGCTCATGTCATGGCGTTGGCTGGGTATGACGTTCTGTTGAACGACATCAGCAAAGAGGCGCTGGATTCGGCGCTTGAAACGATCAGAGGCAACATGGCCCGGCAGGTTTCGCGTGGGAAAATCACCGAAGACGACATGCAGGCGGCACTGTCCAAGATCAAAACCACGCTGAACCTGCCCGACATCGGCAAAACCGACCTGGTGATCGAGGCCGCGACCGAGCGCGAGACGATCAAACAGGCCATATTTGAAGACCTGCAACCGCACCTTCTGCCGCACACAATTCTGACGTCGAACACCTCGTCGATTTCGATCACGCGGCTGGCCAGCCGGACAGACCGGCCGGAACGTTTCATGGGCTTCCATTTCATGAACCCGGTCCCGGTGATGCAACTGGTCGAGCTGATTCGGGGGATCGCCACCGACGAAGAGACCTTTGCCACCTGCAAGACGGTGGTGGACCGGTTGGGAAAGACCGCCGCCAGCGCCGAGGATTTTCCGGCCTTCATCGTGAACCGCATCCTGATGCCGATGATCAACGAGGCGGTTTATACGCTGTATGAAGGGGTCGGCAGCGTGCAGTCGATCGACCAGTCGATGAAACTGGGTGCCAACCATCCGATGGGGCCATTGGAACTGGCCGATTTCATCGGGCTGGACACCTGCCTGGCCATCATGAACGTTTTGCATGACGGGCTGGCAGACACCAAATACCGCCCATGCCCGTTGCTGACGAAATATGTCGAGGCAGGATGGTTGGGGCGCAAGACCGACCGCGGGTTCTATGACTATCGCGGCGAGGTGCCCGTTCCCACACGCTGACGGAACAAGGGGGCCAGCCCCCTCGCCCGGATTTCATCCGGGCTCACCCCCCGGGATATTTATGGCCAGATGAACTCGAGGGTCACGAAGCGCGCGATTGGCCGAGCGCCAAGGTGTGCTGGCGCAGCCAGGCCATGAAGCCACGGGGGTCTCGTTCAAGCAGCTCCATGTCAGCATCGGAAATCGGCTCTCCGATTACCGGCGATTGCGGCTTGTTGCAGGAGCGGACGATTTCGTGCAGCAAGAGGCCCTGACGCAGAATCGGCGACAGTTTGTTGGCGATCTGGTACCAGCGGGAGTTGCTTCCCGGGAAGAAGATCGGCAGGATCCTGGCCCCGGACCGGCGGATCATCTTGGCGGTGAACACGTTCCATTCACGTTCCTGCGCAGGTCCGAACCAGGTGTCAGATGACATCACTACCCCCGACGGAAACAGGGCGACGACTCCCCCGTTCTTCAGATGTTCCATCGCCTTGGCGCGCATCTCGAGCATCTTGGGCTGGGCTTCAGGGTCATGCGGGAACGGCACCGGGATCATGAAGGAGGTCGCCGCCTCGTCGAGCCCGGTCAAGACTGAGCGGGTCAGGATACGATAGTCCTGGCGAACGCGACCGATAAGTTCTGCCAGGATCATGCCATCCACCATCCCGTGCGGGTGGTTGGCGACAACCACGACCGGACCTTCCTTGGGAATGCGTGCGATCTGGTCCTCGGGCGTGGTCAGGTCGATGCCCATGGTCCTGAGCGCGCCGCCCCAGAACTTCTGGCCACGGTAGTTCTCGTTCTGCTTTTCGAACTTGTTGACCATCCGCAGGATGGTGAGCTTGCCCGTGCACCACTCGATCGCCTTGATCGCGGTCGCGGTCCAGGGATCGTCGAAAGAATTTGCGTAGGTCAGCGTTCTGCGGTCGTAGACTTCGCCCTGTTGCGACGCCCCATCCGCAACCGGGCTTGTCTTGGTTTCGTGCGTGGTTTCCGCCAATTCCTGGTCTTCCCGTTCCTGTGTCGCGGTGCCGGGCTCAGTACCCTTCGCCGAACTTGTCGTTCACCAGGGCTTCCAGCGCATCCGCCAACGCCTCAGCATCCGGCCCGGAGGTTTCGACGTCAATAGTGGTTCCGCGCGAGGCTGCCAACATCAAAAGCCCCATGATGCTGTCGCCCGAAGCGGACAAACCGTCCTTCGACACCTCGGCGCGGGCGTCAAAGCCTTCGACCACCTCGACCAGCTTGGCCGACGCGCGCGCGTGCAGCCCTTTTTCATTGATGATTTTCAAAGTTCTGGTGGCCATGTCCATTCGATCCGGTCTCAGTCCAGCGTCACATTTTGCGTATTGATGTACTTTCGTCCAGCCTCCATCGCCTGGCGAACGGCATCGCCTACGGGCAGGTGGCGGCTTTTGGCCAGCTTGATCAGCATCGGGAGGTTGGCTCCGTAGAGGATTCGCCGGTCCTGCGGCGCACAGGCCCGCAGGCTGAGATTCGATGGACTGCCCCCGAACAGATCGGTCACGACGACCACGCCATCGCCGACATCCACCGCATCGGCAGCGCGGCAGATCTCGGCCTGTTTTTCCTCGCGGTCATGATCCGGCTCGATCGCGATCGCCACCAGCCCGGGTTGCCGGCCTACAACATGCTGCATGGCCGCCAGGTATTCCTGTGCCAATCCCCCATGCGCCACGATTACAATTCCGATCAATCCGGCCTCACATTCAACGATCGACGTTCCATTTCCCGGTGCCTAGTTGCCACCGGCTGGCCCCTGTCCGCAAGGGCCTTTGCAACGGCCTCGGCCACCGCGACCGACCGATGCTGCCCTCCGGTGCATCCGAAGGCGACCGACAGATGCGCCTTTCCTTCGGCCCGAAAGGCCGGCAGCAGAACCTGCAGCAGGTCGACGACCCGCTCGAAAAACGGAGCATAGTTCATGTCAGACTGTACATAGGCTGCCACGTCCGGATTTCGACCATCGGCCGAGCGAAGTTCGGGGCGCCAATAGGGGTTGGCCAGAAACCGGCAGTCGAACACCATATCGAGCCCCCGGGGCAGCCCCCGCTTGTATGAGAACGACTCGATCGAAACCGCAAGGTGTCGCCCCCCTTCCGGGGCGAACCAGCGTTCGACCTCTTCGCGCAGCTGATGGATGTTCAGCGTGCTGGTATCGATCAGAGTATCCGCGACCTCTCGGATGGGGGCCAACAGCTCTTTTTCCTGGTGGATGCCGGTTTCGGGGCTGGCATCCGCCGCGACCGGATGGCGTCGCCGGGTTTCCGAAAACCGCCGCAGCAGCACCTCGTCGCTGCAATCCAAGTACAGCGTGGTCAGATCCACCTGCGCCATACGACCCAGCTTGGCGACCAGTTCGATGAAGCCGATGGTCGAGAAATCACGGTTGCGCGCATCGATGCCCAACGCAAGGGGGCGGGTGGGGCCGGGCCCCTCCATCAACCGCATGAGCAGACCCATGGGCAGGTTGTCGATGGCCTCATAGCCCAGGTCCTCAAGCACGTGGATGGCGGTCGAACGCCCGGCTCCGGAGGGGCCGGTCACCAGGACAACGCGGCGCTGCGTGTTCATTTGCTGGGCCATTGCGGGTCGACTCGTCCCATCTTCATCAGTTGCATCAAGGCTGCCGCCAGATTGGGCGTGTCGGCGGCCCGAAGCAAGGGCAAGGACTGCCCCAACAGAGGAAACCGCATCGGTTCGGGCAGGCGCTTGGGTTCGGGACGGTCCAGATCGACCAACCAGCGCACGGGCGTGGCCTTGGCTACCTCGGCGCGCAGCAGCCCGATGCCGCGCGCCTCGATCAGGCCGCGTACCGGGTCAACCCCATCGGCCATCACGTGGTGCCCGTGCAGCCACAGGGCGATCCGGTCATCGCCGACCAGCCAGGCGCCATGGGCCATCATCTGCAAAGCCAGCGCGGATTTCCCTGCGCCCGAACGCCCTAGGATCAAAGCCCCGTGCCCGCCGACCGCGACGCACGAGCCATGCACGACCACCCTGCCTGCGACCGGGTCCTGCGGAAGATCTCCGACGCCCATGGGTCAGACGGGCAGGCCCACGACAAAGCGCGCGCCCAACGGATCCGATGTCGGGTCGGCGTCGGTCGGCCGGATGTTCTCGGCCCAGATTACGCCGCCATGGGCTTCGACGATCTGCTTGGAAATCGCCAGTCCCAGCCCCGAGTTGTTGCCGAAATGCTCGGGCGGGCGTTGCGAATAGAAACGCTTGAACACCTTTGTCAGCGCCTGATCGGGAATGCCTGGCCCGGTATCCTCGACCACGACCAACACCCGGTTTTCGCGCTGCCGCACCCAGACACGGATCGCGTCCCCTTTTTCGCAGAACGAAATGGCGTTGGTGATCAGGTTGACGAACACCTGGGCCAGACGCGCCTCGAGCCCGTTGACGATGATCGGCTTCGCCGGCAAATCGGTGATGTAGTCGATCCCCTTCGACCGGGCGTCCTCACCAAGATATTGTCCGATGTTGCCCAGCAGCTTGAGCAGATCGAAGGGCTGCTCCTCTTCCTTGACCAGTTCGGCATCCAGACGCGAAGCGTTCGAAATGTCGCTGACCAGCCGGTCCAGCCGCCGCACGTCATGTTCGATCACGCTCAGCAGTTTCTCGCGCTGGTCGTCGCGCTTGACCATCCGCAGGGTGCCGACGGCCGATTGCAGGCTGGCCAGCGGGTTCTTGATCTCGTGGGCGACGTCGGCCGCGAACTGCTCGTTGGCGTCGATGCGATTGTACAGCGCCGTCACCATGCCACGCAGAGCCCGGCTCAGGCGTCCGATCTCGTCCGGGCGGGCGCTGAGGTCGGGCATGCGGATGCGCCCCGGATTGACACCCGTGCCCCGATCCTTGCCCATCTCGGCCGCCGCAGCCAGATCGGCCAGCGGGTTGGCGATGGTCGAAGCCAGAACAAGACTGAGGCCGATCGAAACCAGCAATGCGACGACGAACATCTGGAGGATGCGCTCCTGCTCCTTGCGGGCCAGCGCGTCGATCTCGCCGGGCGGACCGGTGATGGCAACGGCACCGATCGGATCCCCGGCCTGCAGGATCGGCGAAGCCGCGACGATCACCGTGTCGCCCATGACGTCGCTAACCGCCTGCACCTGCAACTGGCCGTTCAGTGCGCCAGGCACGATTTCCTGAACGCGCTGGGCCAGCGTCGGGGCCTGATCCTGCGCCGCACCGGTGAAGACCTTGTACAACCCGTTCCAAACCGCGTTCAGGGCGTCACTGATCAGAGTGCTGCCCGTGGGCGCATCGGCCTCGGTCGGGATCAGCCCCGGCACCCTGGCCACGGATGATTCGCCCCGCGTCCATCCGATCAGCGTACCTGTGTCATCATAGACGAATACCTCGCCGCCTTCGGGTATGCTGAGCAACGACAGCGTGTCCTTGATGTTCAAATCCGCCGTCGCCCGAGCGCCCTCGGTCCGCCGCAGTTGGGCTTCAAAGACATTCGACACCAACTTAGCATCGCCGATCAGGTCGCGTGCCGTCTGCTGGACCCGCTCGGCCCGGGAGTCATCCAGATACAAAAGACCGGCGACGAGGGTCACCAAGGCGATCAGGTTGAACGTGATGATCTTGCGGGCCAGCGGCGAGTTGCGCAACGTGAACAGCGTCCGGCGCGAGCGACGCGCGCGCAATTCGGCCGATTCGGGGTCCTGTGGGATGACCCAGTCATCCCCCAATACGACGCCACCGTCGCGCATTTCGCTGCCCTGCTGGGTGTCCCTCACGAAACCCAATCACCTTTGCTAAAGCCAGTCCGGCTTATTCTTCGTTGTACCGGTATCCTATGCCATAAAGCGTCTCGATGGCCGAAAATTCTGGATCGGCCGCGCGCATTTTCTTGCGCAGACGTTTGATATGGCTGTCGATCGTGCGGTCGTCCACATAGACCTGATCGTCATAGGCCACATCCATTAGCTGATCGCGGCTTTTGACGAAACCCGGCCGCTGGGCCAAGGCTTGCAGCAACAGGAACTCGGTCACCGTCAGGGACACGTCCGTGCCTTTCCAGCTGACCGCGTGGCGCAACGGGTCCATCCGCAGGTGGCCTCGTTCCATGACCTTGGTCTCGCCGGGCGCCGACGCCGACGCATCGCCCGAGATCGCTTCCTGCCGGCGCAGCAAGGCGCGGATCCGTTCGACTAGAAGACGTTGCGAGAACGGCTTTTTCACATAGTCATCCGCCCCCATGCGCAGGCCCAGAACCTCGTCGATCTCGTCGTCCTTCGAGGTCAGGAAGATGACCGGCATCTGGGTTTTCTGACGCAGACGCTGTAACAGGTCCATGCCGTCCATCCGGGGCATCTTGATGTCCAGAACCGCCATGTCGGGCAGTTTCTTGTTGAAGGCATCCAGTGCGGCCTGCCCGTCATTGTAGGTTTCGACCTCGAATCCCTCGGCCTCGAGCGTCATGGACACGGACGTAAGGATATTCCGATCGTCGTCCACCAGTGCAATCTTAGACATAGGGCTGCCCTCTACCTGCTCACTGAAGTTATCTTGTGCTTTTGTAGGGCATTCTTGGCTTTTTTAAGGCCGCGAATCAATCCGGATGTACGAATCGCGCCACATTGTTCACGAAGCTGAGACAAAAAGGTCGTAACGGATGGCCGAAAGTGGTCGCGCTTTCCGACAGGAAATTCGTGGTTGCGCTAAACTTGGATGTGATGGCGCTAACTGTGCCAAACCGTCCTGTTCATGCCTTTGGCGCCCATGTTAAGACACGAGCATCCGCCGGTTTCCCGGCAAAAATGCCCAAAGTGCGCTGAAGGATTTTTTCCGGCGCCGCCACAGGAGAAGACACGCATGACATCTGGACGGGTTAACCCGCAATTTCGCCTCGAAGATCAGGGCATCGGGGGTCTGGGCAATGTCTATTACAACTTCATCGAACCGGCGCTGATCGAAGAGGCCCTCAAACGGGGCGAAGGCACGCTGGGCAACGGCGGGGCCTTCCTGGTCTCGACCGGCAAGTTCACCGGCCGCTCACCCAAGGACAAGCATGTGGTCAAGACCGAAAGCGTGGCCGACAGCATCTGGTGGGAAAACAACGCCGCCATGAGCTCCGAGGGCTTTGACGCCCTTTACGACGACATGCTGGCGCACATGCGGGGCAAGGATTACTTCGTGCAGGATCTGGTCGGTGGGGCCGATCCCACCTATGCGATCAACGTGCGCATGGTCACCGAGCTGGCTTGGCACAGCCTGTTCATCCGCCACATGCTGCGCCGCCCCGACCGCGAGGACCTGGACGAGTTCGTCGCCGATTTCACCGTCATCAATTGCCCCAGCTTCAAGGCGGATCCGGCCCGGCACGACTGCCGCAGCGACACCGTGATCGCGTTGAACTTCGACCGCAAACTGATTCTGATCGGCGGCACCGAATACGCCGGCGAGAACAAGAAATCCGTGTTCACGCTGCTCAACTACCTGCTGCCGGAAAAAGGTGTGATGCCGATGCACTGCTCGGCCAACCACGCCGTCGGCAACCCGGTCGACACAGCCGTGTTCTTTGGCTTGTCGGGCACCGGAAAGACCACTTTGTCGGCGGACCCGGCGCGCGTTCTGATAGGTGATGACGAACACGGCTGGTCCGACCGCGGCACCTTCAACTTCGAAGGCGGCTGCTATGCCAAGACCATCAACCTAAACCCCGAGGCCGAACCCGAGATCTACGCGACCACCTCGAAATTCGGCACCGTGGTCGAGAACATGGTTTTTGACCCCGAGACCCGGGAACTTGATTTCGACGATGACAGCCTGACCGCGAACATGCGCTGCGCCTATCCGCTGGAATACATCTCGAACGCGTCGAAAACCGCTTTGGGCGGCCATCCGAAGAACATTATCATGCTGACCTGCGATGCCTTCGGCGTGCTGCCTCCCATCGCGCGGCTGACCCCGGCGCAGGCAATGTACCACTTCCTGTCGGGCTTCACCTCGAAGGTCGCCGGAACCGAGCGCGGCGTGACCGAGCCGCAACCCACCTTCTCGACCTGCTTCGGCGCCCCGTTCATGCCGCGCCGCCCCGAGGAATACGGTAAGCTGCTTCGCGACAAGATCGCCCAGCACGGCGCCACCTGCTGGCTGGTGAACACCGGCTGGACCGGCGGCGCCTACGGTGTGGGCAGCCGGATGCCGATCAAGGCTACCCGCGCCCTGCTGACCGCCGCTCTGGACGGCTCGCTGGCCGACGCGGAATACCGCAAGGATGCCAATTTCGGTTTTGATGTACCGGTGGCGGTACCGGGCGTCCCCGAAGTGCTGCTGGATCCGCGCCGGACATGGGATGATCAGGCCGCCTTCGACAAACAGGCCGAAAAGCTGGTGCAGATGTTCGCTGAGAATTTCGAGCAGTACCTGCCTTTCATCGACGAAGATATCCGGGCCGTGGCGATCGGCTGATACCGCGCAGACCACTTCAGCAGACGGGGGCCACGCGGCCCCCGTTCTTCGTGTGGCGGAACTCAACGGAACCTCACTATCCCTATGGTTGCAGTTCCGATGTTGCGCATACAAATGCGTTGCTTGGCATGCGAACTTGCGATAGAGAAACTTCTCAACTCGCAAATAGCCCGGCGCTTGCGCACCGGGCCGGGACTGAAGACACACTGAAAATACCTTGAGGGCGACCTGCATCTGTTCACTCACCACAAGAACAGGCCGTCTAATCAAGAGTATGGTGGACTAGTAGGGGGCTAGTGTCAACGTGACAGCGGAATGCCGCTTCGGGGCGTGCCAAGTGTTCCACCGAAACTGTTCCACCAAAACGGGGCGTTATGTTGGCAGCAAGAATATCAGGAATGAACATGACCGAAATCTCGAAACTGGCCGAATTGCGCAAACTGGTACACAGCATGGAGCGTACACTGGGTCTCGAGGAACTATCTCCGGTTGAACGTGACATTTATTATGCGGCCGAAGAATTGTCCAAGAACGGTTCCGAGATCCGCACCTATGGATTGATCGAACACACCCTGGTGCAAAGCATATCCAGACCGACTTTTTTCCGCGCGCTGAAATCGCTGGTGCAGAAAGGCTATCTGGCGCACAGCGGAAACGCAAACAGGGGCCGCTATATCGTCAATGCGCCGCGTTGACCTGCTGCTGCGCTCGTTCAGCTGAACCTCATGCGATCGTGGATCACTGACACGTTTTTCGCCTCGCTGGCATATGTCGGAGCGTCATTTCTGACGTTTTCGGTTCTGATGCCTCTGCAGAACGTTTTCTTTCCGGAATACCCAAGCCGCGCCAGCCTGCTGTTTCTGCCACATGGCGTGCGGGTTCTGGCGGCCTGGCTGCTTGGATGGCGGGCCATTCCGGCGCTGTTTCCCGGAGTGTTCATCGTATTCGCACTGCTGGGCGGCGCGGATGTGTTTCTGGCAAACCGACTGCTGGCGATTGCCATCGCGGTCACGACGGCACCGGCGGTGTTCTACCTGCTGAAATGGGCGGGGTGGGATCTGTTTCCCGCCCCTGGCCGCAGCCCGTGCTGGGCCTGCATCATGGGGGTCGGTGTGATCACATCGATTCTGGTGTCCATCTTGACCAACTTGGCCTTCGGCAGTTCGACCTCGGAATATGTTGCGTTTCTTATTGGTGACATGTCAGGGCTGCTGTTTTTGATGTTCGGCTTGTATTTCGCCTTTCGCGTAGTCGACCGCCAGACCTGACCGATCACCCGACCAGACCGCGCCGCAACAGGTTTGCACCGGCGACCATCAGCACCAGCAGCGTTGCCTTGCGAAACGTGGCCTGATCGATCCGGTCGTGCAAGCGCAGCCCCAACCACATGCCTGCCACCGCGGGAACTGTCAGCGCCATGGAAAACGGCACCGTATCGGCGCGCAGCACCCCCGATCCCACATGCGCCACGGCCAGCGCCACGGCACCCAATCCGTAAATCACCCCCTGTATCCGCAGCTGCTCGGACTTGGGCGTGTTCAGCGCGGTCAGATAAGCCACGGTTGGCGGCCCCCAAACCCCGGAAATGCCCCCGACGAACCCGGCCATCGCGCCAATCGCAGCTTCGATCCGCGCCGAAGGCCGGGACAGGCTCAGCCCGAACCCCAGCAACTGCATCGCGGCAAAAAACGTGACGGGAAGACCGACCAGCAACAAGAACGCCCGCGCCGGCACAAGGCTGACCGACTGCGCGCTGGCAAGCAGGAACACCAGCCCCACCATCAGGAACACCCGGAACTGCCGAATGGCCGACACCGCCGCCGCACGCCCTTCGCGCAGGGCCTGAAACCCGTTCGTGACCAACGTGGGCAGGATGAGCCCGGCCAGGGCCAGTTGCGGCGGCAGCATCATGCTCAGCCCCGAAACAAGAACCATCGGCATGGCAAACCCGACCATGCCTTTGACCGCACCGGCCAGAAAGGCCACCGCGAAGGCAAGGCAGAGCTCGGGCCAACTCAGCATCGAAAACAGTGTCATGCCCTTAAATAACACCCTGCATTTCTTCTGCATCGCAAAAATCGTTGCGTAATTTTTGGACCTTTTCGACGCATTTTGTGAATTTTTGTTGCGCTGCACTTGCAGCATGATATGACCAGACAACCCAGCAAAGGACGTGATTCATGGCCCATGACGGACAAGATATGACGAACATGACTTCTCAGCCGGTTCTGCCCGATCTTCTGACCCTGACGGGGGCCGCGCTGCCGGCGGTTCAGTCCGTCTTTGACCGGGCGCGCGATGCAGTGCGCGAGATGGTCACGGCCGAGGGTCGCGTCTCGGGCGCCTTGGTCGAAGCGAACCAGACCGCCGCGCATGGGCTGGCCTGGCTGGCCACCTACAACCAGTCGCTGCAGCAGATGCAGAAATGGGCCGAGGCGCTGGACGCCCAGGGCAAGTTCGGCGAGATGGAGCAGTTGCTGCACCAAATCGCGTTTGGTGAATACCTGCACCAGGTCGCCGGCGGCATCCCGATGAACCAGGGCGAGGTCGTGCGCCTGCAGGATCTGGGGCTGGGCTGGGATGCGCTGTCGGGCTTCCAATGCGCCGAGGTGCAGACGCTGATGGCACAGGCCAACAGCCAGGCCGCGCGCAGCCGTCTGGTTCAGCTGATGCAAGACCAGTCCGGGGCCACGATGTTCGGCGCCTCGGGCCTGGATGAAGAGCTTGAGATGATCCGCGAGCAGTTCCGCCGCTATGCGCTGGATCGGGTCGAGCCCAACGCGCACGAGTGGCACCTGAAGGACGAACTGATCCCGATGGAAATCATCGAGGAACTGGCCGAGATGGGCGTCTTTGGCCTGACCATCCCCGAGGAATATGGCGGGTTCGGCCTGTCCAAAGCGTCGATGTGCGTGGTTTCCGAGGAACTGTCCCGCGGGTACATCGGCGTCGGCAGCTTGGGCACCCGGTCCGAGATCGCGGCCGAACTGATCCTGGCGGGCGGCACCGATGCACAAAAGGCCCAATGGCTGCCCAAGATCGCGAGCGCGGAGATCCTGCCCACCGCCGTCTTCACCGAACCGAACACCGGCTCGGACCTCGGCAGCCTGCGCACCCGCGCGGTCAAGGACGAGAACGGCGACTACAAGATCACCGGCAACAAGACCTGGATCACCCATGCCGCGCGCACCCATGTGATGACGCTGCTGGCACGCACCGATCCCGAAACCACCGACCATCGCGGATTGTCGATGTTCCTGGCCGAAAAGACGCCCGGCACCGACGACAACCCATTCCCGACCCCCGGTATGACCGGCGGCGAGATCGAGGTGCTGGGCTATCGCGGCATGAAGGAATACGAGCTGGCCTTCGACGGCTTCCACGTCAAGGGCGAGAACCTGCTCGGCGGCGAGGAAGGCAAGGGCTTCAAGCAGCTCATGGAAACCTTCGAGTCCGCGCGCATCCAGACCGCCGCCCGCGCCATCGGCGTGGCCCAAAGCGCGCTGGACATCGCCATGCAATACGCGCAGGAGCGCAAGCAGTTCGGCAAGGCCCTGATCAACTTCCCGCGCGTGTCGGGCAAGCTGGCGATGATGGCGGTCGAGATCATAATCGCCCGTCAGCTGACCTATTTCAGCGCCTGGGAGAAGGACAACGGCCACCGCTGCGACTTGGAGGCCGGGATGGCCAAGCTGCTGGGCGCGCGTGTTGCCTGGGCGGCGGCCGACAACGGGTTGCAGATCCACGGCGGCAACGGTTTCGCGCTGGAATACAAGATCAGCCGCGTTCTGTGCGACGCCCGCATTCTGAACATCTTTGAAGGCGCCGCCGAGATCCAGGCGCAAGTCATCGCGCGGCGTCTGCTGGCCTGAGCGCCAGTATGTCGCGGTTTCCCCAACTTGACCCGGCCCGGTGCCGGGTCTTTTCTTTTGTGGCAATCCAGTAGTGCCGAATGACCAGATCTGCCGTATTCAATTCACCCAACTCGACCCACCAGACACGATGGCGCGCTAAATTCCCGCTTGGGCCCCGGTACAGGTTTCAGCTAAGTAGCTATCGAACCGCATCATGCTGCGCCGCGGCTACGCAGATGCCGACCTGATCTTTGCGGAGTGACGATGGCGCGCCTTCTGATCCTTGTTCTTGGCTTCCTGCTTGCGGGATGCAGCACGCCGTCCGGCACACCCTCGGGCGATGTTGCCGGTCTGACCCGCGCCATTCAGAACCTCGGCCCCGATGTCGATCCGCAGGAAGCCGCCCGCGCGGCACGAATCGCTCATGACTATGCGCTGCAGCTGAGGGCCGAGTATCGGGTCACCGATCCGGCGATCATTCACAACGCCAAGGTCATCAACGGTTTTCGCGAACGCGGGCTGTGCAATGACTGGGCCGAGGATATCCTGAAGCGGCTGCGGCAAGAGAACTTCCGCACGCTGGACCTGCACTGGATCACCTCGCCACCGACCCCGTTCCGCATCATCCACCACTCCGCCGCGATCAGCGCCAAGGGCGGCGGGCCCTATGACGCGATCGTGCTGGACGGCTGGCGCAACGGGGGTGACCTGTTCTGGGCGCCGGTGCGCGAGGACACGCGCTACAACTGGCGTCCACGGATGGAGGTGCGCACCGAACTGCTGGCGCAATGACGCCAAGTCGGGATAGAAAGCCCTCATGCTGCGCCTGAGCCTGATCCTGCCCGCCCTTGCCCTGTTGCAATGTGATCGCGACGAAAGCGTCGCCGCCTATGGCGCGGCCGACCGCACCTGGGTGCTGCAGGAGGTGAACGGCCAGTCCTATGACGCGCGCGCCTTGCTGCGCTTTCCCGAAGAAGGCAAGATTGCCGGCAACGCGCCCTGCAACAGCTACTCGGGCACATTGAGCGCGCCCTATCCGTGGTTCGAAATCGCCGACCTGACCGCCACCCGCGCCGCTTGCGCCGGGCTTGAGGCCGAAGGGTTCTATTTCGCCGCGCTGCTGGCGATGACGCAGTCCGAGGTGTCGGGCGACGTGCTGATCCTGCGCAACGAGGACGGGCACGAGATGGTGTTCAAAGCCGCCGAGTGAACTGATCGACAAAGCGGGCGCGGGCTTCGGGCAGCGGCGTGTGACCCAGCGATGGCGCCACGCGATGCGCCAGGAAATAGCCGGTTGTGCGCAGCCCGGCGGCGACCTCGTCATCCGGGGCGGCCCCCTGCCCGCGCAACACCGGCGGCAGAGGCAACAGCCGGTCGGCCCAATCCCCGGCGCCTTCGGCACTGACCGCCCGACCTGTCTTGGGTGAGACATAGGCCAGCCCCTCGGTCGTGCCGGTCACGGCGCAGCGTGTCAGGTCCAGCCCAAAGCCCAACTCTTCAAGCAAGGCCAGTTCCCAGCGCAGATAGGCCAGCGGCCAGATCTCGTCCTGGCCCAGCAGATCCATCAGCTGTTCCGTCTGCCGGAAGAGGCCCGGGTGCGGTTCTCGTTCAGGTAGACAAAAAGACAGCAGCGCCACGACCGCGTTCAGCCCTGACAACGCCAACCGCCCCGAAAACGCCGCCGCCGCGCGCGAGCGCAGCGGCTCGACCTGGAAGGTGCCGATATGTTCCTGCAATCGCGCCCGCCATAGCACGTCCAACTGCGCGCCGGGTTGCAGGATGGGCGCAATCTTGCGGCTGGCACCCCCGCGCACCACGCCCGCATGGCGGCCATGGGTTTCGGTGAACACCTCGATGATGGCCGCAGTTTCGCCGTGGCGGCGGGTGGTCAGAAGAATGCCATGGTCGCGCCAGTCCATGCGGGGCCTTTGGTTTGCCTTGAGGTCGCGTCGAACCGTGACGGTACGGCGCGGCGCAAAAAGAAGCAAATTCAATCGAAGAACTCCAACTGACGCGCCGGAATTGTGGACTTGAATTCGCAGCGGCATTACCCGGAACGGGCAGCCACGAGGCCAGACATGACCGACGCAACCTTTCCCAGCATTTCCCCCGCCTTCCGCCGCGCGGACATGGCGGTGCATGCGCTGGGGCTGGCGTTGATCTTGGGCGCGGGCGGCACGCTGCTGTCAAAAGCGATGGCCCATCTGCAAGGTGCGCTGGTGGCTGCGGTCTTGGTCTATGTGGCTTGCGCGCTGGCGTCGAACCTGGCGTCCTGGGCCTATCACTTTCTGCCGCTGCACGAGCGGCGGACGCTGCTGCGGCGCATCGACCACGCGGCGATCTATCCCAGCATCGCCGGCACCTTCACGCCGTTCTTCGTTCTGGCTGGCACGCCCTGGACGATGGGTCTGCTGGTGGTGTGCTGGGCTCTGACGGCGGTGGCGGTCTGGAACAAGACAAGCAATGAAACCGTGAAATCGCGCTGGTCGACCGCGTCCTACCTAGGACTGGGAGCGCTGGGGCTGCTGGCCCTGCCCGACCTGCGGAGCGTACCCGTAGCGACACTTTGGTGCATTCTGGCCGGGTCGGGCTGCTATGTAGTCGGAACCGCGTTCTATGCCCGCAAGACGTTGCCCTACCGCTATGCGATCTGGCACGTCTGGGTGAACCTGGGCGGGGTCGCCATGTTCGCGGGAGTCTGGCTGGCACTGTCGCCCCTGTGGGTGCCCGGAGCATCCTGACGGGCGCGGAAAGGCCCGATCAGGAATAAGTGTTTTTCAGCGCAGATCCCACTGATAGAAAGCACTCGGAACGGGGAACTAAAACGGGATCTACCGCCATGGACTGGCCGAATGACCTTCTACGCGACATCTTCAATGACCCGGACACCCCCAACAAGATCAGAAAACGCATCCGCCGCGAATTGAAACCCACCGAGGTCGACTATCGCGGGTGCCGGATGCGCATTCATCCCGCCGACAACAACACGGAATTTCAGATCTGGCGCATGGGGCGCACCCAGGAAGAACGTGCTTTGCGGCATATTCTGAAAGACCTGCCCAAAGACCGCCCGATCGTGGCCTATGACGTTGGCGCCAATGCCGGGGCTCACACCTTGCGCCTGGCAGCGGTCGCGGCACCCGGATCGGTGATCCATGCATTCGAACCCAACCCTGTCATGCGGGCAAGGCTGGAAGAAAACATCCACCTGAACGCATTTGACTGTATCCGGGTCCATGATTGCGCGATTTCGGACAATAGCGGCGAGATGGAGCTGTTTGTGCCGGCGCAGGGAAACCTGGGGCTGGCCAGACTGGGCAAACCGATGCGCGGCGCCAACGGCATATCGGTTCAGGTGCGGACGCTGACCGAGTTTCTGCCATCCGACCCGGATACGCCGATCGACCTGGTCAAGGTGGATGTCGAGGGCCAGGAAGACCGGGTGCTTGCCCCGCTGATCACCGAAGCTTCGGCCACCCAGAAACCCAAATCGATCTTCTTCGAACTCCAGCACGAACGCTTCTGGTCGGTCGATATTGCGGGTCTTTTGGAGCAAAACGGATATGAATTACGCGGTAAATTCGGGCGCAACGCGCTGTATCGGCTGACCTGAAAGGTCCAGGTCTCAGTCCAGCCCTTCCTCGTTCAAAAGATGCCGGCTTTGCCGGTCTTCGACCTCGATTACCCAGAGGTCGGGGTCAAAGCTGCGCTGGCGGGCGATCGCCTCGTCCACCTCAGCCTCGGGACCTTTGGCCAGCTCGATCCATTTGCGTGCGCCGCTGAGCAGGTCGAAGCTGCGCTGAAAGGCGGTGGCATTGCCGTCGAGCGTGTTGAGCTTGACCAGAACCGCGCCGGCAGTGTCGTCGCCATGGGCTACGACAAAGGCGGGGATCTCGTGCAGGCGCAGCCGGGCCAGGTAGGCGTGGACCCAGAACTCGGCCGTCAGGCGGGTCATGTGTTGCCGTCTTTGAAATCCAGCCCCATCTCCGAGTAGCGCTCGGCCTCTTCCAGCCAGTTGGGCCGGACCTTCACCTGCAGGAACAGGTGGACTTTGCGATCAAGGAAATCCTCCAACTCGGCCCGCGCGGCCTGGCTGATGGCTTTGATCGTCTCGCCGCGCTTGCCCAGCACGATGCCCTTGTGGCCGTCGCGCATAACATAGATCACCTGGTCGATCCTGGCCGAACCATCCTTGCGTTCTTCCCAGTTCTCGGTCTCGACAGTCAGCTGATAGGGCAATTCCTGATGCAGGCGCAGGGTCAGCTTCTCGCGCGTAATTTCGGCCGCGATCATGCGCAGCGGCAGATCGGCGATCTGGTCTTCAGGGTAGAGCCAGGGGCCTTCGGGCAATTGCTGCGCCAGCCATTTGCGCAGGTCATCGACGCCGTGGCCTTTTTCAGCCGAAATCATGAAGGTTTCGGCAAAGGGGAAGCGGTCATTCAGTTCGCGGGTCAGTGACAGCAGCGCGGGGGCCTCGACCCGGTCGATCTTGTTGATCGCCAGCGCCACCTTGCGGTCTTGCGCGATCTCGGACAGGCCATCCAGGATACGCTCAACGCCTTCGGTGATACCGCGATGCGCCTCGACCATCAGAACGATGATGTCAGCATCGGCCGCCCCGCCCCAGGCCGCCGCGACCATCGCGCGGTCAAGTCGGCGGCGGGGTTTGAACAGACCCGGCGTGTCAACGAAGACCAGTTGCGCATCACCCTCCATCGCAACGCCGCGGATACGGGCGCGCGTGGTCTGCACCTTGTGCGTCACGATAGAGACCTTGGCCCCGACCATGCGGTTCAGAAGGGTGGATTTGCCTGCGTTGGGCTCTCCGATCAGGGCGATGAATCCGGCGCGTGTCGTCATGGTGTCGTTGGTCCTGGTTGCAAGTCTGTTTCCCTAGCGCAGAACGGCGTCGGGGGCCAGCCCTAGACTGCGTCGTGAGCCGGGGGGCCAGCCCCCCGGACCACCGGGATATTTTCAGCCAGATGAAGGCGGGCCGATTATTTGGGCAGACTGTCCAGCAAGGCACGTGCGGCGGCCTGTTCGGCCTGACGCTTGGAGGGCGCAGTGGCCTGAGCCTCGGGGCCGGATTCCAGCCGGGCGGCGATGGTGAAGACCGGAGCGTGATCAGGGCCTGTGCGCGACAGCTCGACATAGCTGGGCGGTTTCTGACCGCGGGCCTGGGCCCATTCCTGAAGCGCGGTCTTGGCGTCGCGGGCATCAGCCTTAACCGTATGGATCCGATCTCCCCAGAGCTTGAGGATCACGTCACGTGCAGCCTCGAACCCGGCATCGCGATAGACGGCGGCAATCACCGCCTCCATCGCGTCGCCCAGCAACGCCTGTTTGCGGCGGCCGCCCGACATCATCTCGGACCGCCCCAGCTTCAGCACTGCGCCCAGGTCGATCTGACGGGCGACCTCGGCACAGGTCTCCTTGCGCACAAGCGCGTTGAACCGCGGCGCCAACTGGCCTTCGGTGGCGGTCTTGTCGGCCTCGAGCAGTGCGCTGGCCATCACCAGGCCTAACACCCGGTCACCGAGGAATTCGAGCCGCTGGTTGTCAGGCCGTGTGGCCGAAGAGACCGACCCGTGCGTCAGCGCCTGCACCAGCAGTTCGGGATTGGCGAACTGGTGCCCGAGGCGTTTCTGGAACGCCTTCATGTCAGCCGACAGCTTCAATGGATTGCCTTGAAGAACCTGTCACCCCGCCAGGTCCAGAAGAACAGCATCGACCGGCCCGCAGACGAGAACATGATGCGATCGGCGCGACCGATCAGGTTTTCATAAGGCACGTAACCGACCCCGCCAGCCGATTGCGGCAGGCGCGAGTCGGCCGAGTTGTCGCGGTTGTCACCCATGAAGAAATAGTGGCCCTCGGGTACGAGGTAGATACCGGTGTTGTCCGATCCCTGGTTGCCGATGTTCAGGATTTCGTGCTGAACGCCGTTGGGCAGGGTTTCGATGAAGCGTGACTTCTCGCAGGTGCCGCCGACACCGACCGGGCCGTTTTCGCAGCGCGGGCGCAGGCGCTGCGGGCCTTGCGGCTCGGCGATCTCGGTGAAGGTGCCGTCGGGGGTCTGCTTGACCTCGACCCCATTGATGTAGACCACCCCACCGCGCACCTGGATGCGGTCGCCCGGCAGGCCGATCAGCCGTTTGATGTAGTCGCGGCCGGTGACCGGGTGGCGGAACACGATCACATCGCCGCGTTCCGGCTCTCCGCCCAGCAGACGGGTGTTGTCTCCACCCATCCAGCCGCAGATGTCTTCGGCATCGATGTTGAGTCCGACACTGGGGATGATCAGGCTGGGGCACGAGGCGTAGGAGTAGCCATAGGCCATCTTGTTGACGAACAGGAAGTCGCCGATCAGCAGCGTGGGTTTCATCGATCCCGACGGAATCCAGAAAGGCTGAAAGAACAGAGTGCGGAAAACGCCCGCGATCAGCAGGGCATAGACGATGGTCTTGATCGTCTCCCAGATGGCGTTTCCGGATTTGGCTTGCTCGGCCATACTGCTCTCCAGTCCTTGCGTCGTTGGGGCTACATGCGGGGCGATCGAGGCCAAGTCAAGGCCGCGTCCGAATCGGCCACGGGGCGGGCCTCGATCACAACGAAAGCCTGGGCCCAGGGGTGGTCATCAGTCAGGGTGACGTGGATGATGGCCTCGTGCCCATCGGGCGTCATCTCGCGCAGCCGCTCAGCCGCCCAGCCGGTGACGTGCATCACGGGTTGCCCGGTGTGCAGGTTGGTCACGGCCATGTCCTTCCAGGCGATGCCCATGCGCAAGCCGGTGCCCAGCGCCTTGGAGCAGGCCTCTTTCGCGGCCCAGCGCTTGGCATAGGTGCCGGCGGTGTCGGCGCGCCGCTCGGCCTTGCGCTGCTCGGTCTCGGTGAAGACACGGTTGCGGAACCGGTCGCCGAACCGGTCAAGCGTGCCCTGGATACGGTCGATATTCGCCAGATCGGTGCCGATGCCGAGGATCATGTCAGGCGTCGACCTTTCCTGAATGCGACGGCGCTCGCGCCTCGTCCATCAGGCGGCGCATTTCATGGATGGCCGGACCCAGACCGCGGAAGATGGCCTCACCGATCAGGAAATGGCCGATGTTGAGTTCGCGCAGTTCGGGGAAGGCTGCCACGGGCTGCACCGTGTCATAGGTCAGACCGTGGCCGGCGTGTACTTCGAGCCCCAGCGCATGAGCAAAGGCGGACATCTCACGCAACGCGTCCAGTTCTCGTCGCGCGTCATCCATCCGGCCTTCGGCATGGGCGTCGCAATAGGCGCCAGTGTGCAGCTCGATCACCTGCGCGCCGATGCGGTGGGCGGCCTCGATCTGCTTGCGGTCGGCGGCGATGAAGATCGATACGCGGCAGCCCGCGTCACGCAGTGGCGCGATGAAATGGGCAAGGCGATTTTCCTCGCGCGCGACTTCCAACCCGCCCTCTGTGGTGCGCTCCTCGCGCTTTTCGGGGACGATGCAGACCGCGTGCGGCTTGTGGCGCAGGGCAATCGCCTGCATCTCGGGGGTGGCAGCCATTTCAAAGTTCAGCGGCACAGACAGCACCTGCATCAAGCCTTCGATGTCGGCGTCGGAAATGTGGCGGCGGTCTTCGCGCAGATGCGCGGTGATGCCATCGGCACCGGCCTCTTCGGCCAGTTTGGCCGCGCGCAGCGGGTCGGGATATGCCCCGCCGCGCGCGTTGCGCACGGTGGCCACGTGGTCGATGTTCACGCCCAGACGCAGGTGAGTGTCAGACATCTTTCGATTCCTTTCTGGTCGCCCGCGCCGAACCTAGAGGGTTTGTTTGCGAAACGGCAGGGGCTGCTTCGGCGCGGCGTTTGATTTCCTCGAACTTGGCTTTGATCTTGGCCCGGCGGCGCTGTTGATAGGTGCGGATCAACGGCAGGCTGATATAGCCGCAGATCACTCCGGCCACGATACCCGGGATGATACCGCCGATCATGTAAGGGTAGAATACGCCGTCATAGAACTGCGCCCAGCCATGCCAGTCGGCGACGCGGTCGGTGAACAGAGCCACGAAATTGTTCTTCAGATCCCCAAGCGCATCGGCGAATTTGCGCATCAGCCCCTGGGTGTCGCCCTCATCATATTTTGTGCCCAGCAGGAAATGCCCGGTCTGCAGGCAGATCACCCCGATCGGCACATAGGTCAGCGGATTGCCGAAAAACGTGCCGCTGAGCGCGGCCAGAATGTTGCCGTTGATCAGCCGGGCCAGCACCGCAGCCACCACGAAATGCAACCCGTAGAACGGCGTGAACGAGGCGAACACTCCGGCGCCAATGCCGCGCGCGATACGCTCGGGCGTATCGGGCAGACGCCGGACGCGGTGTTTGACATAGTGAAAGGCCCGGGTCCAACCGCCGCGCGGATAAACGAACTCCGAGGCGGCCTGAAGAGCAGAGCGGCGATCACGGCGCTTGAATACCACTCCTGCGTGTCCCCTCTCAGCTTGCTGCGACCGCAGCGTCCCGCGTGTTTCGATACCGTTCGACCGCCGCGACATCGCTTTCGGCCTCGAGCATCAGCATCAGCGAATGCAGCTGTTGCAGGTCGCGCACCTCGACACTGAGTAAAAGGCGGTAAAAATCCGGTTTGCGGTCCACGAATTCCAAGTTCGAGATATTGGCCTTTTTCTCGCCGATCAATGTGCAAATACGCCCCAGCACCCCGGCATCGTTGCCGATGGTCAGATCCAGCGTGGCGCCGTACGCCGCCGGGTGCGTACCCGAATGCCAGTGCAGATCAACCCAGCGCTGCGGCTGGTCTTCGAATTCGGTCAGGCGACCGCAGTCGATGGCATGCACCACTACACCTTTCCCGCGCGAAGTGATGCCCACGATCCTTTCCCCCGGAAGCGGCTGACAACAGGGCGCACGCTCGAATTTCTGGCCCGGTTCCAGGCCAATCACCGCGCGGCGCAGCGGGATCGCCTCGCCCTCATCCTTGGTCAGCTCGGGATAGACCACGGCGACCACGTCATGGGCTGTCAGTTCGGCACTGCCGACCCGGGCCAGCAACTCGTCGCTGTCCTTGATCCGCAGTTGCTTGGCAGCGGTCTCCAGCGCCTTGTCGGTCGCCTTGCGGCCCACGTGCTCGAACCCCGCGCGCACCAATTCGCGGCCCAGCTTGATGAATCTTTCGCGGTCGACCTCGCGCAGGGCGCGGCGGATGGCGGTGCGGGCCTTGCCGGTCACGGCAATCTCAAGCCATGTCACCTGCGGCGTCTGGCCGTCTGCGGTGATGATGTCGACCGATTGGCCGTTCTTGAGCCGGGTCCACAGCGGCACCCGGATGCCGTCGACCTTGGCCCCCACGCAGGCATGGCCGATGCGGGTGTGGATCGCATAGGCGAAATCGATCGGCGTTGCCCCACGCGGCAACTTGACCACATCGCCCTTGGGCGTGAAGCAGAACACCTGGTCGGAATACATCTCGAGCTTGACCGCTTCGAGAAAATCCTCGTGGTCTTCCTCGGCGTTGAACTGTTCGGTCAGGCTCGCGATCCACTTGGCAGGGTCCACCGCAAAGGGGTTCTCGGTCCGCACCCCGTCCCGGTAGGACCAATGCGCCGCCACACCGGACTCGGCAACATCGTGCATCTGCCGGGTTCGGATCTGCACCTCGACCCGCTTGCCGTCACGCCCGGAAACGGTCGTGTGGATCGAGCGATAGCCGTTCGATTTGGGCTGACTGATGTAATCCTTGAACCGCCCCGGCACCGCGCGCCAGCGTTGATGGATCGCGCCCAGCGCGCGATAGCAGTCTTCCTCGGTCTGCGTGATGATGCGGAAGCCATAGATGTCGGACAGGCGCGAGAAGCCCTGATCCTTTTCCTGCATCTTGCGCCAGATCGAATAGGGTTTCTTGGCGCGGCCGAACACCTCGGCCTCGATCCCCGCTTTCTCCAACTCGTGCCGCATGTCCCCTGTGATGCGGTGGATCACGTCACCGGTTTCGCGCTGCAGCGTGATGAAACGACGGATGATCGACTGGCGACCTTCGGGGTTGAGGACACGGAAGGCCAGATCCTCAAGCTCTTCACGCATCCACTGCATGCCCATCCGGCCGGCCAGAGGCGCGAAGATGTCCATCGTCTCGCGCGCTTTCTGCACCTGCTTTTCAGGGCGCATCGCCTTGATCGTGCGCATATTGTGCAGACGGTCGGCCAGCTTGACCAGAATGACCCGCAGGTCCTTGGACATGGCCATGAACAGCTTGCGAAAATTCTCGGCCTGCTTGGTTTCGCGGCTGGAAAGCTGGAGATTGGTCAGCTTGGTGACACCGTCGACCAGCATCGCCACCTCGTCACCGAACAACTCGGCGATCTTGGAGTAGCTCGCCTTGGTGTCCTCGATCGTGTCGTGCAGCAGCGCCGTGATGATGGTCGCATCGTCCAGACGCTGTTCGGTCAGAATGGCCGCCACCGCGACTGGGTGCGAGAAATAGGGCTCGCCCGAGTGCCGGAACTGGCCTTCGTGCATCTTCTTGCCAAACTCGTAGGCCCGGATGATGCGATCGGCATTTGTCTTGGGGTTGTAGTTGCGGACCAGCGCAACCAGGTCTTCAGCTGAAATCATCCGGTCCGCACCTTCGTGTTCAGGGCTTACCCCTGGCCCTGAGCCTCCATCAGGGCGCGCAGGAGTTTTTCTTCCGACATGTCGTCATCTGCGGGCTTGTCCGATTCGGCCCCCATCAGCAACGCCATCTGATCCTCTTCAGGCTCGTCGACCTCGATCTGGGTCTGGTTGGCCTCTATCAGACGCTCGCGCAGTTCGTCCGAGGTCTGGGTTTCTTCGGCAATCTCGCGCAGGGCTACGACCGGGTTTTTGTCGTTGTCGCGGTCGATCGTGATCGGCGCGCCGGCGGAAATTTCGCGCGCGCGGTGGGCAGCGAGCATCACCAGTTCGAACCGGTTCGGAACCTTGTCTACGCAATCTTCGACCGTCACGCGGGCCATGAGGCGCTCTCCACTAATGAATCCATGTCAGGAAGACGCTTATCTAAGCGCGAATCCCCGCCATGACAAGCGGGAAATGCCCTTTTTCACGCGGCATCCAGCGGCGTGACCGCGGCGACATCGTCCGGCGGCAGGCGTTCGATCATTTCATTAACCGTCAGGCCCAGCACCGGGTGCCGCCAGCCCGGCGCCACCTCCGCCATCGGAACCAGAACGAAGGCGCGGTCCTGCAGGCGCGGATGCGGTAGGATCAACTGCTCGGGAGCCGCCTCTCGCTGCCGGTCGGGCGGCAGGTTCAGCCAATGGTCGAACGCGGCAGCATCGGGCAGAACGCGATCGCCCCAGCAGACGAGGTCCAGGTCAAGTGTGCGCATCCCCCAGCGCTGCTGGCGGGCACGGCCGAAATCGGCCTCGACCCTGTGCAGAAGGGTCAGAACCTCCTGCGGGGCCGCCTCGGTCTCGACCAGCGCGGCGGCATTGACATAATCTGGTCCGGCGCCCGCCGGAAAACACGGGGTCGAAAAGAACCGGCTGACAGCGCGAATCACCAAGCCCTCACCGGCCAACGCGTCGACAGCCCTGCGAAGTGTCACCTTGGGTTCATATGATCTCAGTTTGAGATTTGCCCCCAGCGCGATGACCGCTTTTGACGTGGAGTTGACCATAAATAACCCTATGTTCAGACCTGAGCGCACTTGCGATACATGCGGAATCTCTTATTTTAAAGCGGCCGGCGCGTGATTTCTCATCACTCACTCACTTACACCACCGCGCGCTGGTCAATACCGGAAGGACGATTTTATGTTTTACAAGGACGAACGGCTGGCGCTGTTCATCGACGGCTCGAATCTGTACGCCGCCGCGAAAGCCCTGGGATTTGATATTGATTACAAGTTGCTGCGTCAGGAATTCATGCGTCGCGGCAAGCTTCTGAGGGCCTTTTACTACACAGCGCTGCTGGAAAACGACGAATATTCGCCGATCCGCCCCTTGGTCGACTGGCTGAACTACAACGGTTTCACCATGGTGACCAAACCGGCCAAGGAATACACCGACAGCATGGGGCGCCGTAAGGTCAAGGGGAACATGGATATCGAACTGACAGTCGATGCCATGGAACTGGCGCCACGGGTGGATCATATCGTGCTGTTCTCGGGCGATGGGGATTTCCGCCCGCTGATTGCCAGCCTGCAACGTCAGGGCGTGCGCGTGTCGGTGGTTTCGACCATCCGCAGCCAGCCGCCGATGATCTCGGACGAACTGCGGCGCCAGGCCGACAACTTCATCGAACTGGACGATCTGCGCGACGTGATCGGGCGCCCGCCGCGCGAGGCGTCGGACGAGCCGCGCAATGTGGCGGTGGCCGGAAAGTAACGTCTCTCACGGCCCACACCTGCGGATCAATGGCGCGGCCGGGACGGAAAGCCCCAGCCGCGCGTCTTCAAAAAAGAACCTGTGCTCAAACACCGGCACCTTGGCATGTGTTTGTGTCAGCGAAATGACACCCGTCCCGTCTGGACCCGAGGGCGGAAAAGCCTTACCTGTCCCTGTCAAGGAGACAGACGCATGACCAAGCCCCCCCTGACCCTGTATCTGGCCGCCCCGCGCGGGTTCTGCGCTGGTGTGGACCGCGCGATCAAGATCGTGGAAATGGCCCTGCAGAAATGGGGCGCCCCGGTCTATGTCCGGCACGAGATCGTGCACAACAAGTTCGTCGTGGACGGCTTGCGCGCCAACGGTGCCGTCTTTGTCGAAGAGCTGGACGAATGCCCCGATGACCGGCCGGTGATCTTTTCCGCCCATGGCGTGCCCAAGTCGGTGCCCGCCGCCGCAGCCGCGCGCGAGATGCTCTATGTCGATGCCACCTGCCCGCTGGTATCCAAGGTCCATATCGAGGCCCAGCGCCACGCCGAGGCCGGGTTGCAGATGATCATGATCGGGCACAAGGGCCACCCCGAAACCGTCGGCACCATGGGCCAGCTGCCCGAGGGCGAGGTTCTGCTGGTGGAAACGGTCGACGATGTGGCCAAGGTGCAGGTCCGCGACCCCGAAAAACTGGCCTTTGTCACCCAGACTACCCTCTCAGTGGACGACACGCGCGACATCGTGGCCGCGCTGCAGGACCGCTTCCCGGCCATCGTCGGCCCGCACAAGGAAGACATCTGCTATGCCACCACCAACCGTCAGGAGGCGGTGAAGACCGTCGCACCCAAGTCGGATGCGCTGCTGGTGGTGGGTGCGCCCAACTCCTCAAACTCGCGCCGTCTGGTCGAAGTGGCGTCCAAAGCGGGCTGCACCTATGCCCAGCTGGTGCAGCGGGCCACCGACATCGACTGGCGCGCGCTGGAAGGGATTTCCAGCATCGCCATCACCGCCGGCGCCTCTGCGCCCGAAGTCCTTGTGAACGAGGTGATCGACGCCTTCCGCGACCGTTATGACGTGACCGTCGAAACCGTCGAAACCGCCACCGAGAATGTCGAGTTCAAGGTGCCTCGCATTCTGCGCGTGCCCGCATGAGCGGCATCCCCCGCGCACCGTTAGTTCTGGGCCTGGCCGGTCTGATCCCCTTTGTATGGGGCGCGCTGACCTACCTGAGCGGAGACCTGAATGATTGGGGCAGCCGCGCGCTGGGCCCCCGGTTCGTGGGGCCCTATGTGCAGCTGTTCTATGGCGCTGTGATCCTCAGCTTCATGTCCGGCGTTCTGTGGGGTTTTGCCACCAAGACCTCGGGCAACCGGGCGGCGCTGTGTTATGGGCTGTCGGTCCTGCCGGCGCTGTGGGCGTTTTTCACCACCGGCGGCGGGCCGGTCGACGCGGGTACCAACCTGATGATCGGCTTCGCCGGTCTGCTGGTGCTGGACGCGCTGTTCTGGTCGTGGGGCCTGACCCCGCGCTGGTGGATGAAACTGCGGCTACTGCTGAGCGCCGTCGTTCTGGCCTGCCTGGCCGTTGGAGTATTCCTGTGAGCGACAAACGAACCATCGACGCCTACACACCCCGTGTGGACGACTATCTGAAAGTGCCGCTGCCGCCCGAACAGATCGAATCGCGCGCAGCATTCGCGCAGGCGGTCGGCGACGGGCTGGTGCTGGATCTGGGGTCGGGTCCGGGTTTGGACAGCGGATTCTTTCTGTGCCAGGGGCTTCGGGTTCGGGCGCTGGACGCCACACCTGCCTTTGTCGAACACGCCCGCGCAAATGGCGTGGAGGCGTATCTGGGCACGTTCGACGACGTGACCGAAACAGCCGAATACGATGGGGTCTATGCCAGCTTTTCCCTGCTGCACGCCCCGCGCGCCGATTTCCCGCGACACCTCACCGCCATCCACCAGGCCCTGAAGCCGGGCGGTGTGTTCTTTCTGGGCCTGAAACTGGGCACCGGAGAGCATCGCGACGAACTTGACCGCTACTACACCTATTTCACGCGCCCCGAGATCGAGACCGCGTTGGTCGAGGCCGGGTTCGTCATTGACCGTGTCACCACCGGTATGGGAAAGGGGCTGGCCGGATCGTATGACGGTTTCATTCTGGTGCTGGCCCATGCCTGATCTGTTTGCCTATACCGATGGTGCCTGTTCCGGCAATCCCGGCCCCGGAGGCTGGGGCGTGCTGCTGCGGGCCATGGATGGAGAAACCGTCCTGAAAGAGCGCGAGCTGAGCGGCGGCGAGGCCGAGACGACCAACAACCGGATGGAGCTGCTGGCTGCGATCAGCGCGCTCGAGACATTGGAGCGGCCCTCGAAAATCACCATCGTGACCGACAGCGCCTATGTGAAAAACGGGGTGACGGGCTGGATCCACGGGTGGAAGCGCAACGGCTGGAAGACCGCAAACAAGAAGCCCGTCAAGAACGTGGACCTGTGGCAGCGGCTGGACGAAGCGCAACAGCGCCATGACGTGACCTGGGAATGGGTCAAGGGCCATGCCGGCCACCCCGAAAACGAACGCGCCGACGAACTGGCACGCGCGGGCATGTCCCCGTTCAAGCCGAAAAAGGCCCGCACATGAGCGGTCTGGCCCTGCTGGACTATACCTCGGTTTTGGTCTTTGCGCTGACCGGGGCGCTGGTGGCCAGCCGGGCGCAGCTGGACCTTGTGGGGTTTGCCTTCATCGCCTGTCTGACGGCGGTGGGCGGTGGCACGGTGCGTGATCTGCTGCTGGATCGGCACCCGGTCTTCTGGGTGGGTCAGCCCGACTATATCCTGATCGCGGTGGCGGCGGCGGTGGTCGTGTTCTTCACCGCGCATCTGGTTGAAAGCCGCTACAACTGGCTGGTCTGGCTGGACAGTTTCGCGCTGTCGATCGCCGTTGCCGCGGGCACCGGCGCGGCGCTGGCGCTTGGCCAGTCGGGCGTGATCGTGGTGTTGATGGGTGTGACCACCGGCTGCCTGGGCGGGCTGATGCGCGACGTGGTCTGCAACGAGGTGCCGCTGGTGCTCAAACAGGGCGAACTCTATGTCTCCTGCGCCTTCACGGGGGCGCTGGTGGCGGTGATGGCGACCCGTCTGGGGCTGGAGACGCTGCTGGCGCTGGGCCTTTGCGCGCTGTCCTGCTGGGCGCTGCGGGCCGGATCGCTGCTGTTCGGCTGGCAGTTGCCGGTCTACAAGGCACGCCCGCCGCGGCAATGACCGCCCGCCGGACAAGGGCGAAAGGCGCAAGGATTCATCCGATGACACGGTTGCTGATCTGCCTGCCCCTGCTGGCTGGATGCGCCGAGGACTACACGCCGCTGAGTTTCGTTGCGCGCGGGGACAAGATCGTTGCGCGCGGGGACAAGATCATTGTGACGGGAACGATCGACCACACCTCGCTCAGCGCCTTCGAGGAGGTCATCGCCCATAATCCGGGGTTGCAGGACGCTGGTGTTGCAGAGCATCGAAGGGTCGGTGGATGACGACGACAACGTGATCTTCGGCCGCGTCGTACGGGCCGAAGGGTTCGATACCGTCGTTCCGTCAAACGGTCTGGTGGCATCGGGCGGAACCGATCTGTTTCTGGCGGGCAATCGACGGACCCTGCAACCGGGCGCCTGTGTCGGGGTCCACAGCTGGGCGGGCGGTGGGTTCATAGCCGCAGAGCTGCCGGAAGATCACCCCAAGCATGACAGGTATCTGGACTATTTCCGCGATATCGACGTGGACGAGGATTTCTACTGGTTCACTCTGGATGCGGCTTCGGCCGAGGACATGCACTGGATGACTGCGGGCGAAGCGAACCGGTTCGACATGACAACCCAGCCCGTTCAGCGCCTTGGATCCGCGGACATCTATGACGCGCGCTAGGGCCTCGGGTCAGCGCCGGAAATAGGTCTTCCAGATCCAGATCAGCAGCAGCGCGCCCAGCACCGCGCCGACGAAGCCTGGCATCCAACCCATGACCGTCAGCAAGGCGCGCATGATCAGCCCGCCCACCACTGCCCCGGCGATACCGATCAGCAGGGTGGTGGGGATGTCCGCCTCGATCCGCATCAGGCGGGTGGCCAGAAATCCGGCCGCGGCGCCGATGACGATCAGGGCAAGGACGGGTATCTCATTTCCTCCAATGCGTGGGCACGATGATCAAGGCCCCCACCGACGAGATCACCGCATCCAGCCCGGGCGGCCCAAAGCTGATGCCGAACATGATGCGGATAAAATAGAACAGGAACGCCCCGCCCACGCAGATGATGATGGATTGCAGATAACCGTTGTGGGTAAAGCCCGTCACCTCGGACAGATAGCCGACGATGCCGGCAATCACGACGGTGCCCATCATCACCATGAACATCAGGACGTCTCCGAGCTGAGGCGGGTTCCGGCCGGGATCGACCAGCCCCGCAGGAAGGTTTCCCTATCCTGCGCCGCCCTGCCCGCCCGTTGCAAGCGCAGCAACTCGACCGCGTCGGTGCCGCAGGCCACGCGCAGCGCGTCGTCCAGTACCTCGCCCGGCACGCCCTGCCTGTCCGACAGGCGCGAGGCGAGCAGCTTGACGCGCTCGCCCTCGATCTCGGTCCAGGCGCCGGGAAAGGGCGACAGGCCACGGATCTGGCGATCGACCTCGACAGCGGGGCGCGACCAGTCCACGCGGGCCTCGGCCTTGTCGATTTTTGCGGCATAGGTCACGCCGACCTCGGGCTGCGGTTCGGGGGTTAGCTCGGGCAGGCGGTCCAGTGCCTGCACGATCAGATCGGCGCCCATCGCCGACAGGCGGTCATGCAGCTGGGCGGTGGTTTCCTCGGCTCCGATCGGGGTGGCCTGACGCAGCAGAACGGGGCCAGTGTCCAGACCGGCCTCCATCTGCATGATGCAGATGCCGGTCTCGGCATCGCCCGCCATGATCGCACGGTGGATCGGCGCGGCCCCGCGCCAGCGCGGCAGCAGGCTGGCGTGGATGTTCAGGCAGCCATGCCGGGGCGCGTCCAGAATCGGCTGCGGCAGGATCAGCCCATAGGCCACGACCACCGCCACATCGGCCTTCAGCGTGGCAAAGGCTGCCTGTTCCTCGGGCGATTTCAGCGAGGTGGGATGGCGCACCGGCAGGCCCAGCGCCTCGGCGCGGGCATGCACCGGCGTGGGCCGGTCCTTCTTGCCGCGACCGGCCGGGCGCGGGGGCTGGCAATAGACGGCGGCGATCTCATGCCCGGCCTGCACCAACGCATCCAGCACCGGCACCGAAAACTCGGGCGTTCCCATGAAGATGACGCGCATGCCGCCCTACCCCGCTTTTTTCGCCTTGCGCAGCAGCATGTCGCGTTTGACCTTGCTGAGACGGTCGAAATACATCCGACCGTTCAGATGGTCGATCTGGTGCTGCACGCTGGTGGCTTCGATGCCGACGAAATCGCGCTGGTCGATCTCGCCTTTTTCATTGAGGAATCGGACCGTCACCGCACGCGGACGTTTGATCTTGGCCGACACGCCCGGCAAGTTCGGGCTGGCCTCGTCATGCTCGCGCAGCTCGATCGAGCTGTGCAGAATTTCGGGGTTGGCCAGGCGCACCGCGCGGCCACGCTCGGTCGAGCCATCCACGACCGCCAGCCGCAGCATCACGCCGATCTGGGGCGCCGCCAGGCCGACGCCGGGCATTGCCTCCATCGTGTCGATCATGTCGTCCCAGATGGCGCGGATCTCATCGGTGATCTCGGTTACCGGCTCGGCCTTGGTGCGCAGGCGCTTGTCGGGCCACGGCAGGCAGGGACGGACGGTCATGCGCGGGCCAGCTCACGCTTGAGCTTGACCATCTTGCGCGTGATCATCTGCCGTTTCAGCGGCTTGAGATAGTCGATGAACAGCTTGCCGTTCAGGTGGTCGATCTCGTGCTGCACGCAGGTGGCCCAGAGCCCGTCGAAGGTTTCGCGCTGCGCCTTGCCGTTCTTGTCCATCCAGGCAACCTCGACCTCGGCGGGGCGGGTGACCTCGGCGAACTGATCGGGGATCGACAGGCAGCCTTCCTCGTAGACACTGGTCTCATCCGAGGCCGAGATGATCTCGGGGTTGAACATCACCAGCGGGCGGGGGGTGGCGCCTTCCTCCTTGACGCAATCCAGCACGATCAACCGTTCCAGCACGCCGATCTGGGGCGCGGCCAGCCCAATGCCCGGCGCGTCATACATGGTTTCCAGCATGTCGTCGGCCAGCGCGCGCAGCTCGTCCGACAGGTCGTCCACGGGCGCACAGACCTTTTTCAGGCGGGGATCGGGATGGATCAGGATGTTGCGTTTCATGGGGCTGATTTAGGTCATCGCGGGCGCGGCCGCAACGCCCCCCTTGCACCGGGCGAATTTCCCGATAGCTTTCAAGCCAACAAATGGAGCAGACATGACTTTCAACGACCTGATCGACCGCCGGGGCACCTTCAGCTCGAAATGGGACAAGATGGAGCAGCTGTTCGGCGTCTCGCCCGAGGACGGGCTGGCCATGTGGACCGCCGATTCCGACTATGCCACCGCGCCCTGCGTGATCGACGCGGTGCGCCGCGCGGCCGATCACGGGGTGTTCGGCTATTCCTGGCAGCACCCGGCCTATCTGCAGGCGGTGCAGTGGTGGATGCAGAACCGCCACGACTGGGCGATCGAGACCGATTGGGTTCTGACAACACAGGGTCTGGGCAACGCCATCGCGCTGAGCCTCGATGTGTGGAGCGAACCGGGGGACGGAGTGGTGATCTTCACGCCGGTCTACCACGAGTTTGCGCACAAGGTGAACAAGACCGGCCGCCGGGTGGTGGAATGCCCGCTGGTGCGGGCCGGCGATACCTATGAGATCGACCTGGACGACGCACAGTCGCGGCTGGACGGGTCCGAACGGATGTTGATCTGGTGTTCGCCGCAGAACCCGTCCGGGCGGGTTTGGACAGTGGAAGAGCTGCGTGCGGTGGCGGCCTTTGCCGTACGCAACGGGCTGATCCTGATCTCGGACGAGATCCATCACGATCTGGTCTATCCGGGCCACAAATTCGTGCCGATGGACGTGGCCGCGCCGGATGCGCGGCCCTGGACGGTGACGCTGACAGCGGCGTCCAAGACCTTCAACATCGCAGGCCAGCGCACCGGCAACATGATCATTCCAGACGACACGCTGAGGGCGCAGATGCGCCACCGGCTGAACAATTTGGACTATGACCCCAGCGCACTTGGCGTGGCCATGATCACCGCGGCCTACACGCCGGAAGGTGCCGAATGGGTGGATGCCCAGATCGACCATCTGAACGGCAACCGTGCGCTGTTCGATGAGACGATTTCCGAGATCCCCGGCCTGTGGTCGATGCCCCTGCAGGCGACCTACTTGGCCTGGGTCGATTTCTCGGGCACCGGAATGAACCATGCCGAATTCGTGCGGCGTCTGCGGCAGGACGCACGGATCGCCACCTCACCCGGGCCAGGTTTTGGCACTGGGGGCGAGACGTTCGAACGCTTCAACCTGGCCACCCAACGCACGCGGGTCGAAGAGGCCTGCACGCGGTTGAAGGCGGCCTTCAGCGATTTGCAGTAGACTTGGCAGGCCTACTCCGCCGGCCCGAGCAGGGCAATCGGGGCGTCGGGGTCACGCGCATAGTCCAGTGGCGCAGTGTCGACATGGGCCGTGCTGCGTTTGAACTCATACCGCATTTCCGGGCCTTCAGTATCTGCCGCAATGATCAGGCACTGATACAGATGCCGCGCTCCGTCATAGATGTCGACCAGCCCGCGCAGGCGCGGCGTGGTATCAGATTCGACCGTGAACCCGTCCTTCCACAATCTGAGGACTCTGTAGGTTTTGTCGCCCACTTCCACCCGCAAACGGCTGGCCTTCTTCAGGGCGGCGATTCGGGCGGCGTCCAATTCCGCGCTGATTTCCTTGGAAACATAGGTACTCATGAAAAACTCCCCCGGTTGCCGATTCCATTCTGACCTCATTTTCGTAAAAATCCAGTGAACTTGGTCGCATGAGCGCGGGCGGCGTTGTGCATCCGCGCAGGGACCTTGCGCGCTGAACCTCATAGGAACGAAGGACTATGCGTCTTATCATTGTGGCCAGACGCAAAGTGGAGGAGCCGGGATGGGCCTTTTGATCGACGGCGTGTGGCACGACAAATGGTATGACACAAAATCCACTGGTGGGGCCTTCAAACGCTCGGCCGCCCAGTTCCGCAACTGGATCACAGCCGACGGCCGCCCCGGCCCGTCGGGCAAGGGCGGGTTCAAGGCCGAAGCCGACCGGTATCACCTTTATGTCAGTCTGGCCTGCCCCTGGGCGCATCGCACGCTGATCTTCCGTCAGCTCAAGGGGCTGCAGGACCTGATCACCGTATCGGTCGTTCATCCCGACATGCTGGAACACGGCTGGACCTTCCAGACGGACGACCACGGCGCCACCGGAGACACGCTCTATGGCCTGGACTATGCCTATCAGGTCTACACCCGCGCCGATCCGCAGTATTCGGGCCGGGTGACGGTACCGATCCTTTGGGACAAGGCGCAACAGACAATCGTGTCGAACGAAAGCTCCGAGATCATCCGCATGTTCAATGCGGCCTTCGACGAAATCACCGGCAACACCGACGACTACTGGCCCGCCGAAATGCGCGACGCGATCGAAGAGGTCAACGCGCGGGTCTATTCAAACGTGAACAACGGTGTCTACAAGTCGGGCTTTGCAACCACGCAAGAGGCCTATGACACGGCCGTGCACCCCCTGTTCGACACGCTGGACTGGCTGGAGGACCGGCTGTCCACGAACCGTTATCTGATGGGGGATCGCCTGACCGAGGCCGACTGGCGCCTGTTCACGACCCTGATCCGGTTTGACCCGGTCTATCACCTGCATTTCAAATGCAACCGCAGACGGCTGATCGACTATCCCAACCTGTGGGCCTACACGCGCGAGCTGTATCAGTGGCCGGGGGTGGAAAGCACAGTGAACCTGCATCACATCGTGCGGCACTATCACTACAGCCACGACAGCATCAATCCGCACCGGATCATCCCGATCAACCCGGTTCTGGACTATTGGCAGCCGCACGGACGCAATCAGCGCCCCGCTGCGTAGTGTTCGACCATGGCCGCCAGATCCTCGGGCGGCGTGTTGCTCTGGACATAGGCACAGGCGTTCGAACTGTGCGCAAAGATCGACCCGTCCGAGAAGAAGGTGGTATTGGTGACAAAGATCACCCGCGCGTCCGGCCGGCGATAGTTGGCAAAATCCGCCACGGCCAGCGCGCTGCCGGACTCCAGCACCAAATCCAGAATGATGACTTCGAACGGCGTCGCATACAGCGCCAGGATCGCGGTCTCCTGGCTGTCAACCAGCGTTACCTCGGCACCCTGGCGCTCCAGGTGCCGCTGCCACACCCGACCGAGGTCAGGGTTACTCTCAACAATCAAAACTTTCATTTGCAACAACCTTGGCACTTGATACAGTCCGAAGTGCCATCCCCTACGCCCCTGATCCCGCGATTTCGTTAACAAAGTGTTAACGGTCACTTCCACATTTCCAGAACGGGCGGATTCCCTTGTAAATTCGGCGTGAATCCGCTTGAACCTGGGTAAATCGCGCGAACAGGCAAGAAAACGCATGACGGACAGCATCGAGGATTTGAACCCGCGCAGCCGGCGCGACCATGGCGGCGGCCTGGACCAAGCCATCGCCAGCCATGGCGGCGCGCGAGCGGAATGGATCGACCTGTCGACCGGGATCAACCCGCATCCTTATCCTATGGCGGACCTCATGCCTGAAGACTGGACCGCCCTGCCGGATCACGGGGCCTTTGCCCGGCTCAGCGATGCGGCCCGTCGCTTCTGGGGTGTGCCGAACGGCGCGGCAATCCTGCCCGCGCCGGGCGCCTCGGCCCTGATCGCGCGGATCCCGGCGCTGGCCCCCGTTGGTGCGGTCCAGATCACCACGCCTACCTACAACGAACATGCTGCCGCCTTTGCCGCGCAGGGCTGGAGGGTGCAGCCTGACGGTCCGGCGCCGGCACGGGTGATCGTGCATCCCAACAATCCCGACGGCTGGATTTGGCAGGCTAAGGACGCCGACGCGCCGCTGACCGTGATCGACGAAAGCTTTTGCGACGTGACGCCCGAGGTATCTCTGATCCGCCTGTCGGAACGCTCCGGCGTGATCGTTCTGAAAAGCTTTGGCAAGTTCTGGGGTCTTGCGGGCCTGCGACTGGGCTTTGCCATCGGGGACCCCAACCTGATCGCGCGTCTGAACGATCTGATCGGCCCCTGGGCGGTGTCCGGCCCGGCCCTGCGCATCGGCGCGCAGGCCTTGAATGACACAGCCTGGGCCGAGGCCACACGCGCCCGGCTGGTCCGTGATGCGGATCGGCTAGATACGCTGATGACTGGCAAGGGCGCGCATTTGGTCGGCGGCACCACCCTGTTCCGCCTGTATGACGTGGACGATGCCGCCGCCTGGCAGGACCGGCTGGCACAGGCCCATATCTGGAGCCGCATCTTCCCCTATTCCGACCGGTTCCTGCGGCTGGGCCTGCCCCCCGAGCATGGCTGGTTGCGGCTCGAGGCGGCGCTGTGAGCGCCGCGCTGACGCTGGCCCTGGCGATGCTGCTGGACGCCGCATTGGGCGAGCCCGACTGGCTGTGGTCGCGTCTGCGGCACCCGGCGGTGCTGATGGGCAACGCCATCGGCTGGTTGGACCGCCGCCTGAATCACGGCACGCATCGACGCGCCAAGGGCGTGTTCGTCGCCCTTCTGCTGCTCTTGAGCGGCTGGGTGGTCGGTGCGGCGCTGACGTGGCTTGGCTGGGTGGTCGAGGTCGTGGTCTGTGCGATCCTGTTGGCGCAGAACTCTCTGGTGGCGCATGTCCGCGCCGTGGGCGTCGCACTGCGGCAGTCCCTGCCCGAGGGCCGCGCCACGGTTGCGATGATCGTGTCGCGCGACACCTCGCAGATGACCGAGGCACAGGTGGCGCGCTCGGCCATCGAAAGCGCCGCCGAGAACCTGAGTGATGGGGTGATCGCCCCCGCCTTCTGGTTCTTGCTGGGCGGCCTGCCGGGGTTACTGGTCTACAAGGCGGTGAACACCGCCGACAGCATGATCGGATACCGCAACGACACGTACCGGGACTTCGGCTGGGCCGCCGCTCGGCTGGACGATCTGCTGAACCTGATCCCGGCGCGGCTGACTTGCCTGATGATCGTGGCCCTGTCGGGGCAGTGGCGCCAATGGCGGGCCATCTTGGCGGACGCGCGGCGCCACATCTCGCCCAATGCCGGCTGGCCCGAGGCCGCAATGGCCCGCGCGCTGGACGTGGCACTGGCCGGGCCGCGCAGCTATGGCGGGCAGATGCGCGATCTGGCCTGGGTCAACGGCGAAGCCCGGCGCTCGATCGGCGCAACGGAGGTTTTCCGCGCATGCGGAATGCTTTGGCAGGTTTGGGGGCTTGCGTTGGCGGGGCTGACGGTGTGGGTTGTTCTGAACACGGTTTTCTGAGGATGGTTTTCGTCATGCGCATTGTCTCGGGCCTTGTGGCCGCTTGCCTGTTCGCTGCCCCGGCCCTTGCACAATGCGGCGGCGGCTTCAGCGCCTTCGTTCGCGGGCTGAAGGCCGAAGCGGTGCAGCAGGGGTTCGATACGGCCACGGTCGATGCGTTCTTCAACGGTGTGCAACAGGACCCCAAGGTGCTGAAGGCCGACCGGGCACAGGGCGTGTTCCAGAAACCGTTCATCGAATTCTCGCGCCGCCTGATCTCGCAGGACCGGATCAGGCGCGGCCAGGCGATGGCGCAGAAATACGACGCCGTGTTCGACCGGATCGAGGCCGAATACGGTGTGTCGCGCGGGGTCCTGCTGGCCTTCTGGGCGTTCGAGACGGATTACGGCGCCTTCCAGGGCGATTTCAACACCCGCAATGCTTTGGTGACGCTGGCCCATGATTGCCGCCGCCCCGAGCTGTTCCGGCCGCAGATCTTCGCCGCGATCGAGCTGTTCCGGAACGGCGATTTCGACCCGAACCGCACCACCGGCGCCTGGGCGGGCGAGATCGGCATGGTGCAGATGCTGCCCCGTGACATTCTGGAAAACGGCGTTGACGGTGATGGCGACGGGCATGTGCGGTTGAAAACGTCGGCCCCCGATGCACTGATGTCCGGGGGCAAGATGTTGTCGCATCTGGGTTGGCAGCCGGGTCAGCCCTGGCTGCAGGAGGTCACCGTGCCTGCGCAAATGGACTGGTCGCTGAGCGGGCCGGGCAAACCGCGCCCGGTGTCAGACTGGCAGGCGATGGGTGTGCAGGCGCGTAGCGGGTCGCTGGCCAACCTGCCGGCCTCGCTGATCCTGCCGCAGGGGCGCAAGGGGCCGGCCTTTCTGGCCTATCCAAATTTCGATGTCTATTTCGAGTGGAACCAGAGCTTTGTCTATGTCCTGACCGCGGCCTATTTCGGAACGCGTCTCGAGGGCGCACAAGTCTATGCTGCGGGCAACCCCGAACCGGGCCTGACCGGCGCTCAGATGAAGCAGCTGCAGGCCAAGCTGCAGGCGCGCGGGCACGACGTGGGCAAGATCGACGGTATTCTGGGCGCCGGTACGCGGGCCGCAGTTCAGGCCGAGCAGGCCCGGCTGGGCCTGCCCGCAGATGCTTGGCCAACGGTGGATCTGCTGAACCAGCTCTGAGCGGGCGCGGCACAGGAAAGGCCAGTGCGAAGCCAACCGCTCGAACCGGCGGCCCGATGACCGACGGCAGAAAACGGTTGATCCGACGGCGCGGCATCCGCTTAACTTCCAGAGGTGAAAAGTTTCCCGGACCGGATCGCAGGGGCGGACGCGGCGATCCGCACCCGGTGCGGTCCGGCTGCAATCGGGCAAGCACCCTGCCCGGCTGTCTGGAGGTTGGTGTGATCCGTGTTCTGAGTGTTCTGCTGTGTCTTGGTGTCGGGCCGGCATTCGCCGCCCCCAACTGTGCCGAGGGTCCGGTACCCAACTTGCAAGGATTTGACATTCCCGCGCCGCCTGATCCCGGCGACACCGCGCAGCCTGCAGCAGTCGTTGTACCCGCTGACATTGTCCGCACGCCCGTCGCAGTCTCGCCCCGCCCTGCCTTACGACCGTGCAAGTTTTCCAAGATCGGAGAGGGCCGCCAGCGCATGCGCGAACGTGGCGCCTTGTGCGATGACTGGACCATCGTTGGCGAACCTCGGAGACGCTTCGCCGGAACGTACCGGGGCTGCGGCATCGGCCGCCCGGTTCAGGTCCACAGCATGTCGGACATCCGACTGAGCCAGAAGGCGTTGATGGATTGCCGAACGGCAATCACCCTCAATACATGGATCGAGACCATGGCCAAACCGGCCTTTGCAGATCTGGGCGGCGGATTGGACGAGGTCCGGCTTGTCGGACACTATTCCTGCCGGACGCAGAACAACCACCGCTATGCGCCTTTGTCCGAACATGCGCGCGGTCGGGCCGTAGACATTTCGGCGTTTCAACTCAGGGATGGCACGATCGTGTCCGTGCGGGATGGGTGGAATACACTGGAATTCGGCCCCATTCTACGCCGCCTACATCGTGAAGCCTGCGGGCTGTTCGGTACCGTGCTCGGCCCGGCGGCGGACAAGTACCACCGTGATCACTTCCACTTCGACACGGCACAGCGCCGCAAGGGGGCGCTGTGCCGCTAGCATCCGGCCAAAGCCATGCACTGCCAGGCTCCACGCATCGGGGCAGAGCCCGATGGATCTGAATGCCATGACATCAAGGCCGCACCGGAAATCGTTCGCCTTTTTCGGTGATCAGGATCAGCCGGTCTTTGTTGCGCACATACAGATCGCAGCGGTCGAACCCATTTCGATACTGCACACAGATGCTGCCATCAGCGGCGATGCTGTAGGTCCCGAAGGCCGTTCCGCCGCCATTGGCCGCTGAATAGGTATAGGAATAAGACCCACCGGCCGAGTATTTCGACTGACCGTCGTCATGGAAGGTCAGCGTGCGGCCTGCCAACGCATCCAGTTCAGCGGGGCTCAAGGGGACGTCGCCGGGGCGGGTGGCCCATTCGGCAGCCCAGAGCGGCGAGGCGGCGCAAGCCGCGGCGATCAGCAACAGATGTTTCATGCGGCCAGCCTAGCCCGGTCCGGCAGGATCGCGGAATAACGTTGCGGTGAGCGGTCAGGCGACCATCTGCTCGGCCTTCTTCAGATCGACCGAGACCAGCTGGCTGACGCCCTGTTCCTGCATGGTCACGCCGAAGAGACGGTCCATCCTGGCCATGGTCACCGCGTGGTGGGTGATGATTAGGAACCGCGTGTCGGTCTGGCGGCACATCTCGTCCAGCAGATCGCAGAACCGGGTCACGTTGGCATCGTCCAGCGGCGCGTCGACCTCGTCCAGCACGCAGATCGGCGCCGGGTTGGCCAGAAACACCCCGAAGATCAGTGCGGTGGCGGTCAGGGTCTGTTCCCCGCCCGACAGCAGGCTGAGCGTCGACAGCTTCTTGCCGGGCGGTTGGCACATGATCTCGAGCCCCGCATCCAGCGGGTCGTCGCTCTCGACCATCACTAGGTTGGCCTCGCCGCCACCGAACAGATGCTTGAACAGCATGGCGAAGTTCGCGTTGACCTGCTCGAATGCGGTCAGCAGGCGCTCGCGGCCCTCACGGTTGAGGCTGGCGATACCGCTGCGCAGCGCCTTGATCGCTTCTTCAAGATCGGATTTCTCGCTGTTGAGCGTGTCGAACTCCTCCTGAACCTCCTTGGCATCCTCCTCGGCGCGCAGGTTCACCGCACCCATCGCGTCGCGCTGGCGCTTGTGGCGGTTCACCTCTGCTTCCAGGGCATCGGCGGCGGGCATGTCGTCAGGGTTCACGTCCAGCTGGTTCAACAGCTGGTTCGGTGTCAGTTGCTGATCCTCGGCGATGCGCTCGGCGGCGGCGGCGACACTTTCCTTGGCCGCCTCGAACCGCGCCTCGGCCGCGGCGCGGGCTTCGCGCGCCTCCGAGGCCTTGCGCTCGGCTTCGCGCTCAGCCAGCACGGCTTCGCGTTGCAGGGTTTCGGCATGGACCAGCTTGTCGGTGGCCTCGGCGCGGCGGGCCTCGGCGGCCTCGATCATCTCTTTCAGCTCTTCGCGCGCCTCGGCGATCTCGGCGGGCGCGGCCATCGCCTCGGTCAGCTCTTCTTCCGAGCTGGCTTTACGCTCGGCCAGCTCGGCGATGCGCTTCTCGGCGGTTTCCAAGCGGTGTTTCCAGCCGCTCAGGTCCTTGGCCACCTCCTGCGCGCGGCGGGTGCGGGCCTCGCCTTCGCGGCGCAGCTCGTCATGGGTCGAGCGGTGCGTCAGCATGGTGATCCGCGCGGCCTCGACCGTCTGCTTGATGTCCTCGACCCGTGCGCGGGCAGTGTCCAGATCGCCCAGCGCGGCCAGCGCGGCCTCGGCCTCGCGCAGCTGGGCGCGGGCCGCCATCGCATCCTGCTTGTGACGGTCGACCGCAAGCGTCAGGTTCTCCAGTTTGCCCTGCGCCAGGTTGCGGTCGGCCTCGGCCCGGCTGAGCGCGCGGGCCGCTTCGGCCATGCGTTGGTCGGCGGCGCGGCGGGCCTCGCGTGCGCGGCGGTCGGCCTCTGTCACCTCGGCCAGTTGTCGCGACAGGGCCTCGTGCGCGGCGCGGGCACCGTCGGCCTGCGCTTCGACCTGCGCCAGCTGCTGTTTCAGCACCTCGAGCTTGTTGAGCTGCTCCAGCCGCAGCGCCGCGGCGCTGGGGGCATCCTCGGCCCAGGCGCGGAACCCGTCCCAGCGCCATAGATCGCCCGAGCGCGACACCAGCCGCTGGCCGGGTTTCAACAAAGGTTGCAGCCGCGCGCCCTGATCCGCGTCGATCAGGCCGATCTGTGCGATGCGACGGCTGAGACGGTCCGGCCCCGAGACGTGCAGCGCAAGCGGCTCGGCCCCGTCCGGCAAAGGCTGATCGGCGTCATAGCCCGGCACCTGCACCCAGCCCGACGGGCCATCGCCTTCGACCAGCGGGGCGCGGAGGTCATCCGCCAGCGCGGCCCCCAGCGCCTTTTCAAAGCCCGGCTCGACCCGAAGCAGGTCCAGCACCTGTCCGCCCTCGGCGGTATCGCGCTCGACCAGCTTGGCCAGCGCAGTGGTCTCGGCCCGGATCGCCCCCAGCTCGCCCTCGGCCTCAGACCGTTGGGCGCGGGCCTCGGCCTCGCGCGCCTGGGTCTCGCCGCGCAGTTCGTCGGCGGCGGCCAGCGCTTCTTCGGCGGCTTCGGCGGCCTCGCGCGCCTCTTCCTCAGCGGCTTGCGCGGCCTCGAACGCTTCGTCGGCGCGGGTCAGCGCGGCGCGGGCCTCGGCAACGGCCGCGCGGGCCTTTTCCTCTTCGGCCTCTGAGCGTGCCAGCGTCTTGCGGCTGTCCTCGACCAGGCGCTGCGCCGATTGGTGACGCGCGACCAGACGAGCGGTGTCCTCGGTCTCCTGCGCCAGCAGATCCTCGCGCTCCTGCAGAACCGCGGCGGCCTCTCGGGCAATTTCGGCGGCTTCGGCCAACTTGTCGTCATGGCCCTCGGCGGCCTTGGCCAGTTCGCGGGCTTCCCATTCCAGCCGTTCGATCATCTCGCCGGCGTCGCGGTTCAAACCGGTTTCACGCTCAATGTCGCGGCTCAGTTGCTGGATGCGGGCAGTCAGGGTTTCGATGGTCTGGCGCGCGCGGGTTTCCTGATCGGACAGCTGATCGCGCTGCACCTGCTGGCGCTGCAGGACGGCGGCGGCGATGGCCTCCTCCTCGCGCAGCGGCGGCAGGGTTTCTTCGATCTCGGCGCGTTTCGCGCTGGCGGCGCGGGCCTCGGCCTCGGCGCGCGCGGCTTCGGTGATGCGGTCACGCAGACGCTCTTCGGCCTGCTGGCGGGCCATGTCGGCCTCTTTCCAACGGCGATACAGCAACATGCCTTCGGCTTGGCGCAATTGCTCGCCGATCTCGCGATACCGCGCGGCCTGACGGGCTTGGCGCGCCAGCTGCGCCAGCTGCGTGCCCAACTGTTCCAGAACGTCATCGACGCGGGTCAGGTTGGCCTCGGTGCCTTTGAGCTTCAGTTCGGCCTCATGCCGGCGCTGGTATAGGCCCGAGATACCGGCGGCCTCTTCCAGAATGCGGCGGCGAGCGCGGGGTTTGGCGTTGATCAGCTCGGCGATCCGGTTCTGCCCCACCAGCGCGGGCGAATGCGCGCCGGTCGAAGCATCGGCGAACAGCATCTGCACGTCGCGGGCGCGCACGTCTTTGCCGTTGGCCTTGTAGGCGCTGCCCACGTCGCGGGTGATGCGGCGCACGATTTCGATCTGATCGCTGTCGTTGAACCCGGCCGGAGCCAGACGTTCCGAGTTGTCCATGGTCAGGACGACCTCGGCGAAGTTGCGCGCCGGACGGGTGGCGGCACCGGCAAAGATCACGTCCTCCATCGCACCGCCGCGCATCGATTTGGGGCGGTTCTCGCCCATCACCCAACGCAGCGCCTCGAGCAGGTTGGACTTGCCGCAGCCGTTAGGCCCCACAACACCGGTCAACCCGTCGGCGATGATCAGATCGGTCGGATCGACAAAGCTTTTGAAGCCGGTGAGTTTGAGTTTGGTAAAGCGCAAAGGCCGGTTTCCATGATTCCCGTTCCTTCAAAGTCTGGACAAGGGAATGGCCGTGAGTCAACGAAGTTGCGCAGGATATGGGATATTGGGCCAAGTTATCCACAATATCTTGCTGATTTGGGCGGAATTGCGCGGAGTCAATAAGGCGAACACTCGAACACCTGGTATCCGGTGTCCGATCCGCTGTCATGGGTGCCGAAGTCGATGCATTCATAGTTGGTCGGCGTGACCGCAGCCAGCAACAGCCGGTTCGACGCCCTGCGGTCACAGGCGAGAATGCCCACGGTCACTGCCGCATCGCCGAGCACGTCGGCGACCGGACAGCCCGAGACCTGCGCCATGGCCAACGCGGCCCGATCCCGGATCGACCCCAGCCGCGGGGCATATTGGCTGTTGACGCGGACCGCCTCGGCGAGGTCACCGCGCAGGCGCACGTCGAACACGCTGCCGTTCACGGCCACACGAGTCGCGGGCAGGTCGCGGAAATGGGTCGTACCGGCCGAGCAGCCGGCCAGCAACAGCAAGGCGAGGAACCGGATCATGCCGCAGCTTTGCGGCAAAATGGTTAACGAAAGCTTTCCCGAACTTACCCGCGCAGGACCGTGCCCAACCGGGCAATGCCCTCGGCAATCCTGACCTCGTCCGAGTTGGAGAAACTCAGCCGGATCGTATTGGTGCCGCTGCCATCTGGGTGAAAGGCCTGTCCGGGCACAAAGGCGACCTTGACCGTCTCAAGCGCGCGGGCCAGTAGCTGTGCGCCATCCGAGCCGGGCAGCAGGGTCAGCCAGATGAACATGCCACCCTCGGGCCGGGTCCATTGCACGCCTTCGGGCATGTGCCGTTCCAACGCCGCCAGCATCGCGTCGCGGCGCGCGCGGTAGGTTGCGCGCACTTTCGGGATGTGGCTGTCGAAACAGGTTTGGGCAACTTGGTGCACGGCCATCTGGTTGATGGTGGCCGAATGCAGGTCGGCGGCCTGTTTCATCAACACAAGCTGCGAGATGACGGGCCGCGCCGCCACGACCCAGCCAACTCGCAACCCGGGCGACAGAGTCTTGGAAAAACTGCCGCAATAGATGGTTCGGCACGCTTGCAGATCGCCCTTCCGCTCCAGTTCCAGCGCAAGGATCGGTGGAATCGCCTGCCCGTCATAGCGCAGGGCCTGATAGGCACCGTCCTCGATCAGGGCGCAGTCCAACTCCTCGGCCAAATCCAAAAGGGCCTCACGCCCCCGCCGATCGACTGTCTCGCCGGTCGGGTTGGCAAAGTCGGGCGACAGATAGGCGTATTTGACCGCCCCCGGCCCCGCCGCGGCCCGATATTGCGCCGCGCCCGCGTTGCCGCCTGCGCGCAACCGGTCAAAGCGAGGCTCATAGGCGTTAAAGGCCGCCAAGGCTCCCAGATATGTCGGCCATCCGACCAGCGCCGTGTCGCCGGGCGACAGGAACAGCTTGCCCAGATAGTCCAGCGCCTGTTGCGAGCCCGAGGTGATCAGAACGTCATCGGGGCCGCAGTCGATGCCGATCAGACGCATGTGGTCGGCGATCCATTCCCGCAACGGCAGGTACCCTTCGGACACGGAATACTGCAGCGCCTGCGCGCCGCTGCCAGCCCCAAACGCCTGTTGGAATGCCTGGGCAAAGGCCTCGGCCGGAAACAGCGCCGGGTCGGGGATACCGCCGGCAAAGGAAATGATGCCGGGTTGATCCAGCAGTTTCAGCAGCTCTCGGATTTCAGACGCCTTCATTCGCGCGGCGCGCGTGGCAAATAGCTGATGCATGGGCCGAGCCTCCTCCGCTGGGTCGGACCGACGCTATGACCTCCGCGTTTAAAGTCAATAATGCTGACCTATTGTTTCAGGCAATGTGATCGCCGCCCGTTCTTGCGCAGGCCGGGCTTGTGTGGTCATATGATTTGACCAATTTCCAGCGATGTTCCGATGCCCTTTCAGAAAGTCCAGACCGAGAAACTGTCCCTGGCCGTCGTCAAACAGATCGAGCTGCTGATCCTGCGCGGGATCCTGCGCCCCGGTGAACGCCTGCCGCCCGAGCGCGAACTGGCCGACCGACTGGGCGTATCGCGCCCGTCGCTGCGCGAGGCGATCTCGCAACTGCAGGATCAGGGCCTGCTGTCTGCCAAGGCCGGGTCGGGCATCTATGTGGCCGAGGTTCTGGGCTCGGCCTTTTCTCCGGCGCTGATCCGTCTGTTCAGCAGCCATGACGAGGCCGTGTTCGATTACCTTTCGTTCCGGCGCGACATGGAAGGGCTGGCGGCCGAACGCGCCGCGCGTCTGGGCTCGGACAGCGACCTGAAGGTGATCCAGGCTATTTTCGACAAGATGGAGGCCGCCCATGCCCGCAACGCGGCCGATGACGAGGCCCATCTGGACGCGCAATTCCACATGGCGATCATCGAAGCCAGCCACAACGTGGTGATGCTGCACATGATGCGGTCGATGTTCGATCTGTTGCGGCAGGGCGTGTTCTACAACCGTCAGATCATGTTCCACCAGCGCACCACGCGCGACGCAATCCTGAACCAGCACAGGGCAATCAACACAGCCCTTCAGGCCCGCGACCCCGAGGCCGCCCGGCAGGCGGTGGAACAGCACCTGAGCTTCGTCGAACGCTGTATGCAGGACCAGCAGAAAGCGCAGCGCAACGAACGTATCGCGCGCCAGCGCCTGGAACACGAAACCGCCGGGCGTTAAGCGCCAGATGTCAGATCCGATGCAACTTTCGCATCAGTCTGTGCTTCCACAGCTGGGGTCGCGCAAAAGGCTTGGGGTCGCATTTACGCAGATCGGGAAAGGTCGCTTCGGCCTCTTTGCGGGTCCGCAACTTGAGTGGTTCGTCGAGGATACGGCGGACCAGATCATCCTGCGGCACGACCGAAGCGCGCTCGGCATCGATCACCTCGAGCATTTCGGCATGGTAGGCTTCGATATCTTCCGACCGTTGTCCGTTGCGGAACCTGAACGCGCCAATTTGGTCATGAACGGACAACATCGTTGTATGCTTCGAAAACCTCAGCCACAGTTCTCCGTCCACGGCAAGGCGGAGCGACTCGTTCAACCTACCGCCTGCGACTTCCCACAGGCTGCGGCGCCAGAAAGTCGATTCCTGCTGAATCCATTGATAGTCGGCCGCAAGAAACCGCGTATGGGTCACAAGTCGCGGGCGGTGGATGCTCAAAACCTGATCGGCCTCGTCGATACAGGTCACCCGACCGGTCAACCATTCTACCGAGGAATTGAACGCAAATATCGAGCCCACAAGTGACAGACTTCCGGGCAACAGGACATCGTCCGAGTTGATCCATCCCATCACATCTCCGGTCGACACCGCAAAGCCCCGATTTATTGCGTGGGCTTGTCCGTCATCCGGTTCGGACAGAACCGTAGAGAAGAAATTGCGGTACCTCTCGACGATTTCGAGGGACCCATCCGTACTGCCGCCATCCGAAAGGATCAGTTCGAGGTCTGGATAATTCTGATCGATGACAGACCGAATCGTGCGTTCGAGAAACTCGGCGCAATTGAGGTTCGGGATCACAACGCTGATCCGGGGCAGTCGTGTCATGTGTTACTCGTGGCTCAATCGGGCAAGCCTTGAAACGTGTTAATATGATGAACCTACAGTATCCGATAAAACGGCGAGGGCAAATTCTGCCCCCGCCGAAACTCCTACAACCGTCGAGGAAGTCTGAGACGCGTTCGCCACCAGGCGCCGAGACCGCCTCTGCGCCGGATCAATGCAGTTTCTGCGCCACGGTCGAGATGGCCTCATCGATCAGTTTGTTGGCCTGGGCCGCGGTCATCTGCTTGGCCAGTACCGACTGCGCGGCGACGACAGCCGCTGCGACGGCCTGATCGCGAACCTCTTTGACCGCTGCGGCCTCAGCCGAGGCGATCTGATCCTGAGCAGCCGCAAGGCGACGGGCAATCGACTTCTCAAGGTCGGCCTTGGCCTGCTCGGCCGCCAGAACGGCGTCTTCCTTGGCAGCGGCCACGATGGCATCAGCCTGGGCCTGCACCTCGCGCTGCTTGCGCTCGTACGAGGCCAGCAGGCCGCGCGCTTCTTCGTGCAAGGCGCGGGCTTCGTCCAGTTCGGCCTGGATGCCCTGGGCGCGATTGTCCAGCGCCCCGCCGATCATGCCGGGTACCTTGAAATAGAACAGCACCGCGATGAAGACGATGAAGCCCAGCAACACCACGAAGTCGGTGTTGCCCAGCGAGAAGAACGGGCCGCTTGCGGCAAAGGCCGGGCTGGCGGCGCCCGCAGTCAGGACAAGGGCAAGGATGTTCCGCATGTCACTTATCCTTTCAGCTGTGCTTCGACGGCACCTGCGATGGCATCGGCATCCGCCTTGCCGCCCAGTGCGGTGACCAGCTCGGCCGCCACGTCCTTGGCAACCACTTGAATGCTTTCCAGCGCTCCGGCCTGGATCTCGGCAATCGCCTTTTCGGACTCGGCCGCCTTGGCCGCGATTTCCGCGTCGGCCTTGGCGATCGCGTCATCCAGATCCGCCTGGATTTCGGCGCGGGCTTCGGCCGCAATCCGCTGCGCCTCGGCACGGGCATCGGCCAGCGCCTTGTTGTAGGCTTCTTCGGCCTCGACCGCTTTGGCCTTCAGGTCTTCGGCCGCGGCCAGGTCGTTGGTAATGGTCCCCTGACGCTCGGCCAGGATCGCCGCGATGCGCGGCAGGGCCACGCGGGACAGAACCAGAAAGATGACGACCAGCGTAACGACGAGCCAGAAGATCTGGTTCGGGAACCAGTCGAAGCAAAGCTGCGGCATCCCGATGGCAGAGCCATGAGAGTCGACGCAGGTTCCTACTGCTCCGGTTGTTTCAGTCGCCATGATGTCCTCCGTCGGAACGTTGTCTTTACAACAGGTGGGCCGCTATGGCTTGGGCCCACCTGCGCGTAAGGATCAGGTTCCGCAGATTATACGGCGAACATCAGCAGCAGCGAGACCAGGAATGCGAAGATCCCCAGGGCTTCTGCGAATGCGATACCGATGAACAGGGTTGCGGTCTGCGAAGCAGCCGCCGAGGGGTTGCGCAGAGCGCCGGCCAGGAAGTTGCCAGCCACGTTGCCCACCCCGATTGCGGCCGCGCCGGAACCGATTGCTGCCAGGCCTGCGCCGATGTGTGCGAGATCGCCTTCCATGATGTATCTCCTTACGAATTGGAAGTTTCGATTTTGGGTTATCGTTCCTGTGCCGGGGTCACGCCCCGATCAGTGATGCGGATGCAGAGCGTCCTTCAGGTAAACACAGGTCAGAATGGTGAATACGTAGGCCTGGATGAAGGCCACCAGGACCTCGAGGCCATACATCGCGGTGATCGCCAGAACCGACACAGGCGAGATCGCGGCAATCGCGGCGAAACCGGCGAAAACCTTGATCACGGCGTGGCCCGCCATGACGTTGCCCGCAAGACGGATCGAGTGGCTGACCGGACGCACGAAATACGAGATCAGTTCGATGATCGCCAGGATTGGGCGGAGGGCCAGCGGTGCGCTCGACACCCAGAACAGGCTGAGGAACCCGGCGCCGTTCTTGACAAAGCCCAGCACGGTCACGGTCAGGAACACCGCCAGCGCGAGCACCACGGTCACAGCGAAATGCGAGGTGGTTGTGAACGACATGGGCAGCAGGCCCAGGAAGTTCGCGGTGACGATGAACATGAACAGGGTCATGACATAGGGGAAGAACTTGACGCCTTCCTTACCGCAGATGTCTTCCAGCATCTTGTAGATGAAGCCATAAGCCAGTTCGGCGATCGACTGCATGCGGGTCGGGACGATGGCGCGCTTCGAAGTGCTCAGCACCAGCAGACCGATGATGGCCAGAACCGCGAAGAACAGCCACAGGGTCACGTTGGTGGGCGTGTACCAGGCGATCGTGTCGCCGCCGAACAGCGGCTTGACGATGAACTGGTCCATGGGATGGAACACCAGGCTGCTGCCTTCTGCTGCGTGTTCTGCGCCTGCGGCGCCGTGTGCTGCGGTGGTCTCGCTTGCCACGTTCAGTCCCTCTCGTCCTTCTCGGCCCTTGTCGCGGCCGCTTGTTTCTCTTGGGCCTCCTGTGCGCTGCGGAGCATGACCTTCACCCCGGCGACGAGACCCAGCAATGTAAACAGCACCAGGAAGATCGGGATCGTCCCGAACAGGCTGTCCAGCCCGTACCCGATGCCAAATCCGATCCCCAGACCGGATACCATCTCGATGACCATCCGCCAGGCCAGTTCGCCCCCGGATATGTCGGCGTCTGCGCGGGCCTGCGGTTGCTTGGCCTTTTTCGCCGCTTCGATCCGCGCCTCAAGCTGCGTCAGGCGCTGCTTTGGGTCGTCATCGGTCACGGGCGGTTTCCTCGCACAGTCTTGGCGCAGTTGCTAAGCGGCACGCGGCGCAGAGTCAACGGCCTTGATGGACCCAATTGCCGCAGCTCAAGACTCTGTTTTTTCATCACTTTTCTCGTATCTGCCAGTCTCACCGTCCGAGCATCGGGTCCGCGTCAGCCCTAAAAGCCCTGAATCCGCATATTCAACCAAATGGTTGACCAAACTTTCCCGCTGTGGTTCAGCGGGGTCATGTCCGATGACCTCGATACCGTCTTTGCGGCCCTGGCCGACCCCACGCGGCGCGCAATTCTGGCGATGCTGCTCGAGGATGACATGGCCGTCACCGACGTGGCCGAGCCGTTCGAGATGTCGCTGGCGGCGATCTCGAAACACCTGACGATTCTGACCCGGGCCGGGCTGATCAGCCAGGAGAAGCGCGGCCGGGTGAAATGGTGCAAGCTGGAACCCGACTCCCTGCGCGCGGCCTCGGTCTGGATGCAAGGGTTCGGGCAGTTCGAACCGGTCAATCTGGACGCGTTCGAGCGGTTCCTGGAAAACCAGTTGTCCGCGGGTGACGAGGCCTAGCGCACCACGAAGACCGACATGCTGGCATGTTTGGCCAGGTATCCGGCATGGCTGGACAGGATGAAATCGGTGATCCGCGGCGCATGGGTGCCGATTACGATCAGGTCGGCGCCGATCTCTTCGGCGGTGCGGGCCAGATCGCCATCGACCTCGGCCGCCACGTCCACCGAATGGATATTGCGGAAATCGACCCCGCCGCCGCTGGCTTGGGACAGCTCGTCCGCCAGATCGGACAGATGATCGTGGATCGCGCTTTCGGTCTGGGTCGGGTCACCGGGCTGGTTGCTGGTGACACTGACGATGGTGATCCGGGCCCCCTGCCATCGGGCGACTTGGGCCGCAACCTCGGCGGCTTTGCGCACTTCGGGCGGCAAGTGCAGATCGACGGGAAACATGATGTGCTTGAACATGGGACACCTCCTTGACCTTGTATCAGCCTAGCCGAGCCGCGCGGTCTGCCCCTTGATCTGCCTCAACAGGTAGGCGTCAGCGCGCCACGGGCTGCCGGTCGGCGCGTCGCAGATCGTCGCCCTTCAGCAGCAGCACAAGGGCCAGGATCGTCAGCCCGATTCCCACCAGCACCAAAAGGTCCGGCGCCGGCTGGCCCAGCGCGATCTGCCAGATGATCACCCAGCTTGGCGTCAGGTAGGTATAGGCCATGACCTTGGCCGATGGCAGCAGCAGCGTTGCATATTGCAACAGAACGAAGGTGGCCGCGCTGGCGCAGATGGCGACATAGAGCAGGCCGATCCAGACGATCGCCGGCAGGTTGGCCCAGTCGGTCGCGCGGATGTCGGACCAGCCGAACACCGTCAGCACCGCGCACCCGGCCAACAACGTGCCGAAAGTGAACACGACCGGCGGCTCGCCCCGGTTCAGCTTGCGCACCATGGGCGTATAGATCGCATGGGCCACGCAGCCCCAGAAATAGATGATCTCGCCCTGCCCGATCTCGAAGGCGCGAAAGGCCAGCCAATCGGCGCGGAACACCACCCACAGCGCGCCAACCGCGCCCACGCTCAACGCCAGGGCCATGTGCGGGGTGGTGATCTGACGCAGCAACACCCAACCCGCCACCGCCGACAGGATCGGCGTCAGGGTGAACACCGCCGCCGCGCTGACCGGCGGCGCGGTTTTCAGACCGTAGAACATCAGCACGAAATAGGCCGAGAACAGCCCGCCCAGCACCAGATACCGCCAAGGCGCGCGCGCCGCGCTGCGCGGCAGGCCGGTCGTCATCAGCGCCGCGATGCCGATCACCACGCCGGCAATCGCGAATCGCGCGGCGTTCAGCGCCGCCGGCGCGATCTCGTTGGCAATCATCGAGCCTAGCGAGAAACTGCCCGCCACCAGCGCCGAGAACACCAGCATGGCCAGATGGCCACGCGCCTGCGGGCTCATGGCAGCCAGTCCTTGGCCTGCTCCTTGAGGAATTTCAAGAAGGTCTGCACCTTGTTGGTGCGGTGCAGATCCACATGGGTCACCAGCCACAGATTTCCGGCCCATTCCGGCAGCGGCTCCATCACCTCCTGCAACTGCGGATGGCGGGCGGCCTCCCAGCGGGCCATGAAGCCGATCCCCGCCCCGGCCAGTACCGCCTCGGCCACGGTGAAGTTGTTGGAGCAGCGGAAGGTGATCGCCTCGGCCGGGACATTGGCGCGCAGCCAGCGCGAAAAGGGCGCGCGGCTGTTCTCGTCATCCGCCCCGACAAAGGCGTGGTTGGGGAAATCCTCGACGCCCGCAGGCAGGCCGCGCCGCGCGATGTAGTCCTGACTGGCATACAGCCCCACCTCTTGCGTCATGAAGGGCTGCACAACATTGTCCGGCTGGTCGGGGGCCGCACCGGCACGGATGGCCACATGCGCCTCGCCATATTCCAGGCGGAACAGGCGGTCGCCGGTCAGATAGCGCACGATCAGGTCGGGATGGTCCTGCTGGAACGCGGTCAGCGTGGGCACCACCAGCGGCGCCAGCGAGGCCAGCGAGGTCACCACCAGCTCGCCCGAGACATCGTCTCCGCGCCCCTTCAGCCGCCCGACCAGCTGGTTGAACTGATCCTCGGTGGCCTGGGCCACACGCAGCAGATCCTCGCCCGCCTCGGTCGGGGTGTAGCCGCGCGCGTGGCGCTGGAACAGCTTGACCTTCAGCCGGGCCTCGATCGCGTCGATATGGCGGATCACCGTGGCGTGGTGCACCCCCAGAACCTCGGCCGCGCCGCTGACCGTGCCCATACGCGCAACCTGATAGGCGGTGCGGACCTCGTCCCAATTGTCCATGACAAAACCAATTCTGTGCAATTTCCAACAATGCCTGTTGAATTATCCCAGTTTCGTTCGCTCACGCAATACTCATATTGGGTTCAGACGCAAAATCCGAAGCCTGAGAAGGACACACACCATGACAAAGACCATCCTGCACATCGACGCCTCGGCCCGCCGCACCGGCTCGGCCACCCGCGACCTGTCGGCCCGCATCGTCCAGCATCTGGGCGCCAACCGCATCATCCGCCGCGACCTGGCCACCCCCCTGCCCTTGCTGACCGAGGACTGGATCACCGCAAACTTCACCCCCGCCGATCAACGCGACGCCACCCAGCGCGACCTGCTGGCCCTGTCGGACGAGTTGGTCAAGGAACTGCAGCAGGCCGACACGGTGGTGATCGGGCTGCCGATCTACAATTTCTCAGTCCCCGCCGCCTTCAAGGCCTGGATCGACCTGGTCGCCCGCGCGGGGCTGACGTTCTCGTATACCGAGAATGGCCCCAAGGGCCTGCTGGAGGGCAAGCGCGCCATCCTCGCCATCGCTTCGGGCGGAACCGCCGTGGGGTCCGAGATCGACTTTGCAACCGGATACGCCCGCCATGTTCTGGGCTTCATCGGCATCCACGACGTGGATGTGGTGGCCGCCGACCGCATGGCCCTGGACCCGGAAGCCGCGCTGAGCAACGCGCAGAAAGCCGTCGCCGAACTGGCCGCATGATGCGACCGGGCGCCACTGGTGGCGCCCGGTTTTCCACTCCCCGTCAGGCGCGCTCGGACGGGCGCGCCTCTCAGGGCAGCCAGGTGACCTCGCACCCGATCCGGTCGAAGAAGGCCATCAGGTCGTCGCGCGCCATGGCCACCGTCCGGTCGTTGACCAGCGGATGCATATAGATCACGCCCACGCGCTGCGCCGCGTCGTCCATGAAGAACCGTACACCGTTGCCGACACCGTTGATCATCGCCAGCGGGCTGACCGCGCCAGGACGAATGCCAAGGTTCTGCATCAGCCGATCCGCCGACCCGAAGGTCAGGTTGCCCACCCCCAGTTCGGAGCCCAGCGCCTTGAGGTCGATCTCGCGGCTCTGTTCCAGCGTCACCAAGTAGTTCCGCTTTTTCTTGTCGCGCAGATACAGGTTTTTGAGTCGCAATGCGTTTTCGCCCGGAACCATGAACTGATCCTCGACCGCCTTCGACTCTTCGACCGTCCGTAGCGGGACGTGGCTGTGCAGGCGATAGGGCAGCCCCCAATCGTCCAGCTGCGCCAGCAGTGCATCGGAACTGAGTGGCAATGTGTCCTGAAAGGCGGATGAGGCGTCCATGGTCTTCTCCCGAATATCGCGCCAGTCATGGCCGACGGGGCAAGACGATGCAACCCGGCAAGCGCGGATGGTTGACTCAGGCAGCCAATGGGCCTAAACGCCAACGCAACATCCGGAAGCGTCTGTTCTTCCGGTCCCTTGAGTCGTTCAGGGATCGCCCCCCACCAGCGAGTTTCGCCCGTGGGGGCGTTTGTGCATTGACTCGTCCGCCCCTATCTATGGGGCGCCAACCGACAACCGGCGAAGGAGGCCGAAGGCATGTTTGAAAATCTATCCGAACGCCTCTCTGGCGTCTTTGACCGGCTGACCAAACAGGGCGCCCTGTCCGAGGAAGACGTCAAGACCGCCCTGCGCGAGGTTCGCGTGGCGCTGCTTGAGGCTGACGTTTCGCTGCCGGTGGCGCGTGCGTTCGTCAAGAGGGTGCAGGAACAGGCGACCGGCCAGGCGGTGACCAAGTCGATTACGCCGGGCCAGCAGGTCGTCAAGATCGTGCATGATGCGCTGGTCGATACCCTGCGCGGCGAGGAAGACCCCGGCAAGCTGAAAATCGACAACCCGCCCGCGCCGATCCTGATGGTCGGCCTGCAGGGCTCGGGTAAAACCACCACCACCGGCAAGCTGGCGAAACGCCTGAAAGAAAAAGAGGGCAAGAAGGTCCTGATGGCCTCGCTGGACGTCTACCGCCCGGCGGCGATGGACCAGCTGGCGGTTCTGGGCACCCAGATAGGGGTGGACACCCTGCCGATCGTGCCGGGGCAGAAGCCGGTGGATATCGCCAAGCGCGCCAAACAGCAGGCCACGCTGGGCGGCTATGACGTCTACATGCTGGATACCGCGGGCCGTCTGCATATCGACGAAGTCCTGATGGACGAGGTCGAGCAGGTCCGCAACGTGGTCGACCCGCGCGAGACCCTGCTGGTGGTTGACGGCCTGACCGGTCAGGTCGCCGTCGAGGTCGCCGAGGAGTTCGACGCCAAGGTTGGCATCTCGGGCGTGGTCCTGACCCGGATGGACGGCGACGGGCGCGGCGGTGCGGCCCTGTCGATGCGCGCGGTCACCGGCAAGCCCATCCGCTTCGTCGGTCTGGGCGAGAAGATGGACGCGCTGGAAACCTTCGAGCCCGACCGCATCGCCGGCCGGATCCTGGGCATGGGCGACATCGTGGCCCTGGTCGAAAAAGCCCAGGAGACCATGGAGCTCGAGCAGACCGAGCGCATGATGAAGCGCATGATGAAGGGTCAGTTCAACATGAACGACCTGAAGATGCAGCTGGAACAGATGATCCAGATGGGCGGCATGCAAGGCCTGATGGGCATGATGCCGGGCATGGGCAAGATGGCCAAGCAGATGGATCAGGCCGGGTTGGACGACCGGATCCTGCGCCAGCAGATCGCCATGATCCAGTCGATGACCAAGAAGGAACGCGCCAACCCCGCGCTGCTGCAGGCCAGCCGCAAGAAACGCATCGCGGCCGGTTCGGGCATGGAGGTCAGCGACGTCAACAAGCTGCTCAAGATGCACCGACAGATGTCGGACATGATGAAGAAGATGGGCAAGATGGGCAAAGGCAAGATGCTGAAACAGGCCATGAAGGGCATGTTCGGCAAAGGCGGGCCCAGCCCCGAGGAAATGGCCGCCGGCATGGACCCCAAGGCGCTGGAAGCCGCGGCCAAGGCGATGGGCGGCAAGGTGCCCGGCGGCATGCCCGGCATGGGCGGCGGCATGGCCCTGCCCCCCGGCCTGAGCGGATTCGGAAAGAAGAAGTAAGTGACCGCGCCCGTCGCATATCCCTGGGAGGCTCCGGCCTCCGGCCCCGCTGCCGCCCTGTCGGCGCGGCTGGCGGCGGACTTGCTGCAGCTGGAGACCGCGCGGCTTGTGCTGCGCGCGCCGCGGATCGGGGATTTCGACACTTATGCCGACATCCTGACGTCGAACCGCGCCGAACACATGGACGGCCCGTTTGACCGGCAAGCGGCCTGGCTGGATTTCACGCAATACGTTGCTGGATGGCTGCTGCGTGGCGCGGGAATGTGGGCCATCGAGGACCGCGCGGGCGGTCAGGTTCTGGGCTTCGTGTCAATCGGCATGGAATTCGGCGACCGCGAGCACGAGTTGGGCTATTTGCTGACCGAAGCCGCCGAAGGGCGTGGCATCGCAACCGAAGCGGCCGAAGCCGCCCGCGACTTTGCACTGGGTCCGCAGGCCCTGCCGTCACTGGTCAGCTATGTAGACCACGACAACGCGGCCTCGGCCCGCGTGGCCGAGCGTCTGGGCGCCCAGCGCGACCTGCAGGCCGAGGCCGGGTTCGGCGAGCCGGTTCTGGTCTATCGCCACCTGCCCGGCGACGGCGATGGCGGGATGGAGGCCTACGCATGACGACCTTCGCCATCCCAACCCTTGAGACCAAGCGCCTCATCCTGCGGGCGCCGCATCTGGACGACCTGCCGGCCATGACCGCCTTCTACGCGACCGAGCGCAGCCACATGGTGGGCGGGCCAAGGGATGCGGCAGACTGCTGGAGCGTGCTGGCGAACCGTCTGGGCCACTGGGCACTTCGTGGCTATGGCCTGTGGCACCTGACCGAAAAGGCCAGCGGCGCTTTCGTGGGCTGGACCGGCATGATCGATGTACCGGGCTGGGACGAACCCGAGCTAGGATGGACCCTCATGGAACAGGCCGAGGGCAAGGGGCTGGGCTTCGAGGCCGCGCAGGCCGCCCGCGACCACGCGGCGCGCCATCAGGGACTGAACGGCGTCATCAGCTATATCGCCCACGCCAATGACCGTTCGCGCGCTCTGGCACAGCGCCTCGGCGCGACCTACGAGCGCGAGGGCGAAGTGCTGGGCAAGTCCGCACAGATCTGGCGGCACCCGAAACTCGACACGTCAACGACCGATCTGAACACCGAAAGGACCGGCCAATGAACAATCCCGTGACGCGGGCCGCGGCCTTGCTGAAAGACCACCGCGAAAGCATCGACCGGCTGGACGCGATCCTGGTCTATACGCTGGCCGAGCGGTTCAAGCACACGCAGGCCGTTGGCAAGCTAAAGGCCGAACACGACCTTCCCCCGTCCGATCCCTCGCGCGAGGCCGCGCAGATCGCACGGCTTGAAGACCTGGCGAAAGAGGCGGATCTGGACCCCGATTTTGCCAAGGCTTTCCTGAATTTCATCATTCAGGAAGTCATTCGACACCACAAGAAACACCAGAAGTGAACCCGAGGTTCAGCAAACACCAGAAATAGCCGGAGCAATCCGGCCAACGCCATCCAAAGGAGATACCACAATGGCAATGAAAATTCGTCTGGCCCGTGGCGGCTCGAAAAAGCGCCCCTTCTACCGCATCGTTGCAGCGGACAGCCGCATGCCGCGTGATGGCCGCTTCATCGAGAAGCTGGGCACCTACAACCCGCTGCTGCCGAAAGACAGCGAAGAGCGCGTGAAGATGAACATGGAGCGCATCCAGTACTGGCTGGACCAAGGCGCGCAGCCGACCGACCGGATCGCCCGCATGCTGGAAGCCGCCGGCGCCAAGGAGAAGACCGAGCGCAACAACCCCAAGAAGGGCACCCCGGGCAAGAAAGCCCAAGAGCGCGCCGAAGAGAAGGCCGCAAAGGCAGCCGAAGCCGCTGCTCCGGCAGAAGAAGCCGCTGCAGAAGAATAAACAGGCGGGCGCGTGCAGGATCAGGCCTTTACCGACGAATTCCGCACGCAGTTCGATCTGTTGATGCGGCTCCGGCGCGACGTGCGCCGGTTCCGCACCGACGCGGTGGACGAGGCAGTGCTGACGCGCTGCCTCGACGCGTTTCAGCTGGCCCCTTCGGTGGGTCTGAGCGAACCCTGGCGCGTGATCCGCGTCGAAAGCGACGCGGCCCGTACCGCGGCGCTGGAGAATTTCAAGGCCGCCAATGACGCCGCGCTTGCGGGCTATTTCGGCGACCGGGCGCATCTGTACAGCCAGTTGAAGCTATCGGGTATGCAAGAGGCTCCGGTGCAGCTGGCGGTGTTCTGCGATGACGCCACCGACAAGGGCCAGGGGCTGGGCGCGGGCACCATGCCCGAAATGCGCCGCTATTCGGTGGTCTCGGCCGTCACTTTGTTTTGGCTGGCGCTGCGCGCGCATGGGATGGGGTTGGGCTGGGTTTCGATCCTCGATCCCGACCGGCTGGCCCGCGACCTGTCGGTGCCCGACGACTGGCGGCTGATCGGCTATTTCTGCGTGGGCTGGCCCGAGGAAAGCTCGGACACGCCCGAGTTGGAAACTCTGGGCTGGGAAGCCCGCCGCGGCAGCCTGCCGGTGGACGTGCGGTAGGATGCCATGTTCGGATTGATACGCCTTCCCATCCTGTTGCTGATCGCCTTTATTGTGGGCGTGTTCTTTGAACGCAGCAATCAACGCGAAGTCTGCGCCGAAATCGGCCGGTGGATGAACGGAACTTGTGTGACGACGGAAATGCCCAATGACTGATCTGATCTGTGTCGGCAGCATCGCCGGGTCCTTCGGCGTACGCGGCGAGGTCCGCCTGAAAAGCTATTGCGCGGTTCCCGAGGATATTGAGAACTACTCCCCCCTGACCGACGAGACCGGCACCGAGCGCTATCCGCTGATCATCACGCGCGCAATCAAGAACGGGTTTGCCGCGCGCTTGGGCGGGGTCGAGACCAAGGAGCAGGCTGACGCCCTGAAGGGGCTGCGCCTTTTTGCCCGGCGCGATCAGTTGCCGTCGCTGCCGGATGACGAATTCTATCACGCCGACCTGATCGGGCTTGAGGTCTATGACACCGGCGGCACCCTGCTGGGCAAGGTCAAGTCAGTGCAGAACCACGGCGCCGACGACCTGCTGGAACTGCACGGGCCGGGGCTGAAAACCACCGTTCTGCTGCCCTTCACAAAGGCGGCAGTACCCACGGTTGACCTTGAGGCCGGCCGCATCGTCGCCGACCCGCCCGAAGGGCTGCTGTGATGCGGCGCATCCTGCTGCATCTGGGCCTGCACAAGACGGGCACCACGGCGGCCCAGTCGTTTCTGTTCGAAAACCGCGAACTCATCTGGCCACACCACGCGTTGGTGCTGCCCTATGTCACCCGCAAGCGCGGGTTGTCCGAGGCGGCCACCCGCCATTCGCTCTATGGCACGGTGGGCACGCTGGCCGAGTTCGGTTCGCAGTTTCATGCCCTTCTCGACTCGCTGGATTTCGGCGAAAAGCGCGGGCTGGTGCTGAGCGAGGAGAATTTCGCCGGGCTTCGGCCTAGTCGCAATCCGGCGGTGGGCTATGACGCGGCGCCCGAACTGGCGGCCTGCATCGTGGACATGGTGCGCAACCGGCTGGCGGGGGATCCGCTGGACATCACCGTCTATCTGTCGCTGCGCCAGCGCGGCAGTTGGCTGCGCAGCCTGTGGGCACACGACCTGCAGCGCACCCGGCTGGTTCTGGATTTCGACGCCTTCCGCGACAAGCTGGCCGACCTGCCCTCGCCCCAGCAGACCGCCGAGGCGATCCGTGACCGGCTGCCGTCGGTCCGTGTGCAGACGGAATGGCTGGAAGAACTGCGCGAGCGCCCGTTCGGCCCCGGCACGCCCTTCGCCGAATTCCTGAACCTGCCGCGCGAAAAGGCCGCGCAGCTGATCACGCCGACCCGGTCCAACCCCGCCCTGCCCGAGGCCACGTTGAAGGCGATGCTGGATCTGAACCGATCGGGGCTGGACGAGGCGGCGCTGGTCCGGCAGAAGGCCCGCATCGTCGAAGACGCCCGGAACAGCCTGACCCCTCAGCCATGACGGACAAACCCGCCAAATCCCACGGCCGCAAGGCCATCCGCCCCACCCTGAAGCCGCGCGAGCTGTTGACGCCGACGCCGGACCTGTACGGCGTGTGGAAGGCCAAGGTGATCACGCTGTTCCCCTCGGCCTTTCCCGGTGTTCTGGGCGAAAGCCTGACCGGCAAGGCCCTGCAAGACGGGCTTTGGCAGCTGGAAACCGTCGATTTGCGACAGTTCGGCATCGGCAAGCATCGCAATGTCGACGACACGCCCGCTGGCGGCGGCGCCGGCATGGTGCTGCGCGCCGACGTGCTGGGCGCGGCGATCGAACACACGATGGACGGCGTGCGGGGCAACTGGCCGTTGGTCTATCTCAGCCCGCGCGGCCGCCGGATGGACCAGCGCATGATGCAGAATTTCGCCCGCTGCGACGGCCTGACCCTGCTGTGCGGCCGGTTCGAAGGCGTGGATGAACGGGTGCTGGAGCACTACGGCATCCAAGAGGTCTCGCTGGGCGATTTCGTGATGACCGGCGGCGAGATCGCCGCGCAGGCGCTGATCGACGCCACCGTCCGGCTGCTTCCCGGCGTTCTGGGCAACCAGGCCTCGGCCGAGGAGGAGAGCTTTGCCTCGGGGCTGCTGGAACACCCGCAGTATACCCGCCCGGCCGAATGGAAAGGCCGCCCGATCCCCGACGTCCTGATGTCGGGCCATCACGGCCGCATCGCCGAATGGCGGCAGCAGATGTCGGAAAAGATCACCCGCGAACGCCGCCCCGATCTTTGGGCCTCCTATCGCAAGGAACAGGGCGAGGACTAGGGCCCGCCGGCCTTCCACCGCGTCCACAGATCGGGCGAGCCGTTGAAGGCGTTGATGTCCACCCGCCCCTGCACGCCCGGCACAAGCCCGGTGCCCGTGTACTGCCAGAACCGCCAGACCGCCCGGGGATAGACATTGCGCGGATGCCCCGCGACCGAGCGCAGCCAAAACTCGGTCTTGGGCAGTCGGCCAATGCTAGTGTCCGCGTAGAAATCGACCGTGGTGTAGACGATCGGCCGGCGGCCGTAGTGACGTTCGAGGATATCAAGGAACCGCTGCGCCTCGGCCCGGACGGTCTTGCCGTCGGGGCGCAAGGTGCAGGTTTTCGAATGCGGCGTCCACTCCATGTCGAGCACATGCGGCAGGTCGGCCCCACGCGGCACGTTGCGGATGAACCATCGGGCCTGCTCGGCCGCCGGACGACAGAAATAGTAGTAGTGATAGGCGCCCCAGGGCACACCCGCCGCCGCCGCGCCGCTGCTGTGGTTTTCGAACATCGGGTCGGCCACGTCGCCGCCCTCGGTCGCCTTGATGAAGACAAAGCTGATGCCCGCGGCCTTGGCTTGGCGCCAGTCGATCTGGCCCTGCCAGCGCGACACGTCCAGCCCGTGAACGGGATAATGCTCTGGTCGGCGGCGGTCCCAGTCATGCGGATCGGCATCGGCAAAGGCTGGATACAGGGCCTGCGGCGCCGAGCGGTCGTACCCGGCCGGCAGGTCGGTCACCTGCGGCGCGGGCGTGCGGCGTCCGCAAGACAGCAGCAACAGGCCGATGGCCACACCGAGTATGACTTTGCGCATCCTATCGTCCTGCCTCAGATAACGTTGCCCGATTATCACCAGCATGCCTGAGTGCCCGAATATCGCAACATTTGCGTTCCACGGCGGCGGATTTTCACCGCTGCGCCAGTTAAACCCGGTGAATCGGGCTTGATCTACCTCCGCGAATTGCCTAAACGGGCGCAATCCGGTGGCGCCCTGCGGCGACTCCGGTGTTTTGGTTTGTGTCGCAGGATCGCACCCGGCTTTCTTCGGATCGGGGAAGCTGCACACGAAACCGCACGAAAGGAACAGTCGACCTGATCTCTGGCGGGCTGCGCAAGCGGGACCCGGGGAAGACCAAGAGCTCTCGGGCCGTGCCAACTTCGTGGACCAACCACGAGCAGATAGGAGTACCTGCGATGGACCTGATCGCACAGCTTGAGGCGGAACAGATTGCCGCCCTGGGGAAAGAGATCCCCGATTTCAAAGCCGGTGACACCATCCGTGTCGGCTACAAGGTGACCGAAGGCTCGCGCACCCGCGTGCAAAACTACGAAGGCGTCTGCATCGCGCGCAAGAACGGCAATGGCATTGCCGGTTCGTTCACCGTCCGCAAGATTTCGTTCGGCGAAGGCGTGGAACGCGTGTTCCCGCTGTATTCGACCAATATCGACAGCATCACCGTTGTCCGCCGCGGTCGCGTCCGCCGCGCCAAACTGTACTACCTGCGCTCGCGCCGCGGCAAATCGGCCCGGATCGCAGAGGTCACCAACTACAAGCCCAAGGCTGACGCCGAGGCCGAAGCGTAAGGAGCGGACCCATGAAAAAAGACATCCATCCCGACTACCACATCATCGACGTCAAGATGACCGACGGCACCGTGGTTCAAATGAAATCCACCTGGGGCGCCGAGGGCGACCAGCTGGCCCTGGAAATCGACCCGTCCTCGCACCCGGCTTGGACCGGCGGTTCGTCGCGCTTGATGGACGCGGGCGGCCGTGTGTCGAAATTCAAGAAGAAATACGAAGGTCTGGGCTTCTGATCCCACGCTATCGCGTTTCAAGGCCGTCCCGTCGGGACGGCCTTTTTTGTTTGTGTGGCTCAATTGTCGGGCACGTCCAGATCGAACACGATGATCCCCTCGGCTCCATTCTCGCACAATGCACACAGTTGGCCGCCCAATTGCCGATGCACCGGATGTTCTGCATAGACACGCAGCGCCTCGGCATCGGCAAACCGGATCACGAAGCCGTCGCGCCAGGCCTGCGACTTTCCCTCAAAATCGCGGTTGGGGCCATGTTCGAACCCAAGTGCGCCCTCCAATTCGGCGCACAAATCCGAGAGCCCTTGCACCACATCCCGCCGGGCCTGCTGCGGCGCGTCGGCGCGAAAGGTGAAGAAAACGCAGTGCAGGATCATCGGCCGTCCCTTTCTCTGACGCGCGGGTGGTCGGGTCGTCTTCGGTGGTCCAAGGCGTCCGCCCCCAAATGACAGTGCCTGATCTTGACGCAGGAAGCCGATTCGACCGCTTTCCTTTGGCGCACACACAACATATAGTGGCTGCAAACAACGTGTAGTCAAACACGACGGAACCGGGGAACACTGGCATGGCACATATCATCGTGGTGGGGAACGAAAAGGGCGGCGCAGGCAAATCGACCGTCTCCATGCATGTTGCCACCGCGCTGGCGCGGCTGGGACACAAGGTCAGCACGCTGGATCTGGATCTGCGGCAGCGCAGCCTGGGCCGGTATTTCGAGAACCGGCGCAATTTCATGGCCAACGAGCATCTGGACCTGCCCAGCCCGCGCCACCACGACCTGCCCGAGATCGACGCAAGCAAGCTCAAACCCGGCGAGAATATCTATGACCACCGCCTGTCCGCCGCCGTGGCCGAGCTGGAAAGCGACAGCGATTTTATCCTGATCGACTGCCCCGGGTCACACACAAGGCTTAGCCAGGTGGCCCATTCGCTGGCCGACACGCTGATCACGCCGCTGAACGACAGTTTCATTGATTTCGACCTTCTGGCGCGGATCGACTCGAAGGGCGAAAAGATCCTCGGCCCCTCGGTCTATTCCGAGATGGTGTGGAACGCCCGGCAACTTCGGGCGCAGGCAGGGCTGAAGCCCATAGACTGGGTCGTGGTGCGCAACCGCGTGGGCACCCAGCGCATGGTCAACAAGGAAAAGATGCAGCGCGCCATCGAGATGCTGTCGAAACGGATCGGCTTCCGCGTTGCCTCGGGCTTTTCCGAGCGTGTGATCTTTCGCGAACTGTTCCCGCGTGGGCTGACTCTGCTGGACCTCAAGGATGTCGGGGTGAAACAGCTCAACATCTCGAATATCGCCGCCCGGCAGGAGCTGCGCGACATGATGCGCGAACTGAATTTGCCAGGGGTCGAGATCGATTTCTAAGCCGTCGGCGCGTAGATCGTGAACAGCTCTTTGGGCTCGGGAACGCCGCGCAGCATGTAGCGCCCGACCGAGATCAGTTCCTGTTCGCAGGGCTGAGCGGCGCGGGCAACGTCATCCGAGATCAAGATACGCCGGTCTAGCGACCGGTGCATGCCTGCGATGCGCGCAGCCTGGTTCACTGCTGGTCCGATCACGGTGAAATCCAGCCGGCTTTCAGCGCCGATATTGCCATACAGGATTTCGCCCGAATGCAGGGCAAGGGTGAAATTGGCGATCGGTAAGCCGGCGGCAGCCCGTTCCGCGTTGAGCACCGCAATGCGCTCTTGCAGAACAGTCACAGCGGCCAGCGCGGCGCGGGCGTCCTCGTCAATCTCGCCCACGTCGAACATGGCCATCAGACCGTCGCCCATGAATTTCAGGATATTGCCGCCACAGCCCTGAACGACCTCGACCGCCACGGCCAGATAGTCGTTCAGCATTGCGATGATGTCCGAGCCGGGAAGGCGTTCGGCGAGGCCGGTAAAGCCCTCGAGGTCGAAATTCCAGATCACGGCGTCGATCTGCTGCAACGATCCGCGCCGGATTTCCCCCGACAACACGCGCCGACCCGCATCCCCCCCCAAATAGACGCGCAGCAGATCCTGCGCCATTTTACGGTTCGAGGCCGATTTCAAGGCCAGCCCCAGATGCGGCAGGGCATATCGGATCAGATCCAGGTGAATTTCCTCGAACCCCTCGGCATGGTCCGTCGTCCAGGACATCAGAACGCCCTCGGGCATCTGGTCCAGGGCGATCCGGTTTTCGGGCTCGACCTTCTGCAGAACCAGACCGGATGCAAAGTAATCGGTGGCGCCTTTCTGATGCAACTCGTTCAAAAACGGAAATCGGCTGGGTTCGTTTTGATCTTTCAACCTTTCACGCAGCTCCTTCGCCCCGCTCTGCAGCATCGCGTAGAGTGGGCTTGAAACCCACTGATCAGGCAATTCCTCGCGGTGCTCGTAATTCTCGACGCTGCCCCCTTCGTCACGGTACCAGTTGAAGCCGGTGCCGCCATAAATGGGGTGATAGGCGCTCTGGGCGGCGTGAAACCGCATAAGGGGAACGCCCGCATCCACAAGCCGCAGGCAATAGCCTTCGAGTATTTCCGACTGTTCGGCCCCTTCCAGCCCCCGGTCCAGCAACCATCCAATCAGGTCATCGGCGCGGGCTTTGGGGTCGGTGGATGGCATCTTGGGGCTCCGTCTGGTCTGACCCCTCACTTGGGGGTTGCGGGGCCAGAATACCAGAGGTCAGTCCATCCCGGCCAGCCGCCGCAGCATCATCCGCAACAGCGCCGCCTCGCCCGTGGTGAACATGCCCGCTAGCCGGGCGTCATAGTCGCGGGCGATGTCGCGCAATTCGCGGTACACCGCCAGACCGGCGGGGGTCAGGGTCAGCCGCTCCATCCGGCGGTCGTTTTCGTCGCGGGTGCGCCGCAGGTATCGGCGCTGTTCCAGCTTATGCACCGCGCGGCTGATCTTGGTCTTGTGCATCTTGGCACGTTCCCCGATCTGCTTGGCGGTCATCTCTCCGTAATTGCCCAGGTGGAACAACACGCGCCATTCGGTGCGCAGCATCCCATAGCGGTTCTTGTAGACCTTCTGGAAATCCAACGAGCTTTCCTCGGCCGCCTGGTTGAGCAGGAAGGGCAGGAAATTTCGCAGGTCGAAGTCATCTTTTTCGGAGGAATCTGGCTGTGTCATGGTTGTTAGTTACAAAATCAACTATTATCCGACAAGCAGCAAACGGAGGAACCCCGATGAATCGTCCGACTGACCCGCACGCTCTGACCCAAGCCAGCACGCCCGTTGGCACCCACGCAGGCTATATGCCCGGCTTTGGAAATGACTTTGAAACCGAGGCGCTGCCGGGCGCACTACCGCAGGGCATGAACAGCCCGCAGAAATGCAACTATGGCCTTTACGGCGAACAGCTCAGCGGCACCGCCTTCACCGCCAACCCGCCCGAGCGCACCTGGTGCTATCGCATCCGGCCGTCGGTCAAGCATTCGCACCGCTATGAAAAGATCGACCTGCCGTATTGGAAAAGCGCCCCGAATGTCGATCCGGACGTGATCAGCCTGGGCCAGTACCGCTGGGACGCGGTGCCCCATTCCGACCAACCGCTGACCTGGCTGACTGGCATGCGCACCATGACCACCGCCGGGGACGTGAACACCCAGGTCGGCATGGCCAGCCATATCTATCTGGTCACCGAATCGATGGTGGACGACTATTTCTTCTCGGCCGATTCCGAGCTGCTGGTGGTGCCGCAGGAAGGCCGCCTGCGCTTTGCGACCGAGTTGGGCATCATCGACCTGGAACCCAAGGAGATCGCCATCATCCCGCGCGGACTGGTGTACCGGGTCGAGGTGCTGGAAGGCCCCTGCCGAGGCTTCGTCTGCGAGAACTACGGCCAGAAATTCGAGCTGCCGGGCCGCGGCCCGATCGGCGCCAACTGCATGGCCAATCCGCGTGACTTCAAGGCACCCGTGGCCGCGTTCGAAGACCGCGAAGTGCCCTCGACCGTGACGATCAAGTGGTGCGGCCAGTTCCACACCACCAAGATCGGCCACAGCCCGCTGGACGTGGTGGCTTGGCACGGCAACTACGCGCCGTACAAATACGACCTGCGCACCTATTGCCCGGTCGGAGCCATCCTGTTCGACCACCCCGATCCGTCAATCTTTACCGTGCTGACCGCGCCTTCGGGCGTACCGGGCACGGCCAATATCGATTTCGTCCTGTTCCGCGAACGCTGGATGGTGATGGAGGACACGTTCCGCCCGCCGTGGTACCACAAGAACATCATGTCCGAGCTGATGGGCAATATCTATGGCCAGTACGACGCCAAGCCGCAGGGCTTCGTGCCGGGCGGCATGAGCCTGCACAACATGATGATCCCGCATGGGCCCGACAAGGAAGCCTTTGAAAAGGCGTCCAACGCCAATCTGGGGCCGGACAAGTTGGACAACACCATGTCCTTCATGTTCGAGACCCGCTTCCCGCAGCACCTGACCGCCTTTGCCGCGAACGAGGCGCCGCTGCAGGATGACTACATCGATTGCTGGACGGACCTGGAAAAGAAATTCGACGGCACGCCCGGCAAGAAATGACACCGGTGGCCCCACGGCCACCGCACCGCACAAGGAAACGCAATGCCTTTGATGAAATCTTGGGTGGCCTCGGCCAATGACGCGAACCACCCTTTTCCGCTGAACAACCTGCCTTATGGCGTCTTTTCGACCGCAGGGTCCGAGCCGCGCTGCGGTGTGGCCATCGGGGACATGATCCTTGACGTGTCCGCCGCCGAGGCCGAAGGGCTGATTACGCTGGGCGACGAGCCGCTGTTCGACCTGCCCTTCTGGAACCCGCTAATGGAACAGGGGCCGGCCGTCTGGGCCGCGCTGCGCGAGCGGCTGACTGCCATGCTGGCGAAGGGGTCGAAAGAACAGGACAAGGTCGAACCGCTGCTGGCTCCGCAAGCCGAGGCCCAACTGCACATGCCCTTTGCCGTCAGCGAATACACCGATTTCTACGCGGGCAAGCACCACGCCACCAACGTCGGCACCATGTTCCGCGGCCCGGAAAACGCGCTGCCGCCCAACTGGCTGCACATCCCCATCGGCTACAACGGCCGGGCCTCGTCGGTGGTGGTCTCGGGCACCGATATCCGCCGCCCGTGGGGACAGCTGAAATCGCCCGATCACGACCGCCCCGCCTTCCTGCCCAGCCGTCGTTTCGACATCGAGCTGGAGATGGGCGCCATCGTCGGCACCCCGTCCGACGGGCCTATCACGGTGCAGGAGGCCGACGATCACATCTTCGGCTATGTCCTGCTGAACGACTGGTCGGCGCGCGACATCCAAGCGTGGGAGTACCAGCCGCTTGGCCCGTTCCAGGCCAAGGCCACCGCCACCTCGATTTCGCCCTGGATCGTGACCAAGGCCGCGCTGGACCCCTTCCGCTGCGACACGCCCGCACGCGAGGTCGAACTGCTGGATCACCTCAAGGATTGTGGCCCGATGCTCTATGACATCGAGCTGGAGGTGACGATGGCGCCCGAGGGCAAACCGGCGACCACCATCGCCCGCACCAACTACAAGGAAATGTATTATTCCTCGGCGCAGCAACTGGCGCACCACACCACTTCGGGCTGCCCGATGAACGTGGGCGACCTGCTCGGCTCGGGCACCATCTCGGGGCCGACGAAGGACAGCCGCGGCTCATTGCTGGAACTCAGCTGGGGCGGCAAGGAGCCGATCACGCTGGAGACCGGAGAAACCCGCAGCTTCATCGAGGACGGCGACACGCTGACCCTCAAAGGCGCCGCCCGGGGCGACGGCTACACGATCGGCTTCGGCGACTGCACCGGCACGGTGCTGCCCGCCCTTGAAGACCCATACGCACGATAAGGAGCGCCACATGGCCAAGGCATTCGCGTCCCAGGGGGACATGACCGAAAAGAAAATCTCGTTCACCGAGGTGGGTGAAGGTCTGTACGCCTTCACCGCCGAGGGCGACCCGAACTCGGGCGTGATCATCGGCGATGACAGCGTGATGGTGGTCGAGGCCCAGGCCACGCCGCGCCTGGCGCAGAAGGTGATCGACTGCATCCGGTCCGTAACCGACAAGCCGATCACCCATGTGGCGCTGACCCATTACCACGCGGTCCGCGTGCTGGGCGCCAGCGCCTTCGGCGCGCAACAGATCATCATGTCGGACATGGCCCGCGCCATGGTCGTCGAGCGCGGTCAAGAGGACTGGGACAGCGAGTTCCAGCGCTTTCCGCGCCTGTTCGAAGGGCATGAAAGCATCCCCGGCCTGACCTGGCCCACCACCACGTTCAGCGATACGATGACGGTCTATCTGGGCAACCGCCGGGTCGATCTGATGCATCTGGGGCGGGCGCATACGGCCGGCGACATCGTGATCCACGTGCCCGACCAGAACGTGATGTTCACCGGCGACATCGTCGAATATCACTCGGCCTGCTATTGCGGCGACGGGCATTTCGGCGACTGGGGCGACACGCTGGATCAGATCCAGTGGTTCGACGTGGATGCCATCGCGCCGGGGCGCGGCGATGCGCTGGTCGGCAAGGAAATGGTGAATGCCGCCATCGAGAACACCCGCGACTTCGTCGAAAGCACCTATCGCCCGGCGGCAAAGGTGGCCGCGCGCGGCGGCAGCCTGAAAGAGGCCTGGGACGCAGTGCGGGCGGAGTGCGATCCGAAATTCTCGGACTATGCCATCTACGAGCACTGCCTGCCCTTCAACGTGGCCCGTGCCTATGACGAGGCGCGCGGCATCGACACCCCGCGCATCTGGACCGCCCAGCGCGATCTGGAGATGTGGGAGGCCCTGCAGGGCTAAGAAATGGCCCGGCGACTTGATCCAGATCGTGTCGCCGGCCTGAAAACGATGCAACCATGGAGGAGAGCCATCGGCGCCCCGCGCCGGTGGGCGGAGGTTGTGCGCCCGGCGCACAGAACTTGGGGAGAGAGCCCATGAACAAGATTTTTGAACAGCCGCTCTATGCCTATGCCCGCAGCCCCGATCAGGATGCCCCCACCCCGGTGCGGCATCAGGTGATCGTGATCGGCGCGGGCCCGGTCGGGCTGGCTGCCGCCATCGATCTGGCCCAGCAGGGCGTCGAGGTGGTGGTGCTGGACGACAACGACAAGGTCAGTTTCGGCAGCCGCGCAATCTGTTTCGCCCAGCGCACGCTGGAAATCGCCGACCGGCTGGGTTGCGCCCGCCCGATGGTGGACAAGGGCGTGCTGTGGAACACGGGCAGGGTGTTTTTCGACGACCGCAAGGTCTATGAATTCAACCTGCAGCCCGATGAGGGCTATGCCCATCCGGCCTTCATCAACCTTCAGCAATACTACTTTGAGCAGTTCATGGTCGAACGGGTCCGCGAGTTACAGGCCCAGGGCGTACCGATCGAGATCCGTGGCCGCAACAAGGTCGAGGCGATCGGCACCCATGACGACCACGTCAAGCTCGAGGTGGAAACGCCCGAGGGGTCGTACACCGTCGAGGCGGACTGGCTGATCGCCTGTGACGGGGCAAACTCACCCACCCGCCGGATGCTGGGGCTGGATTTCGTGGGCCGCGTGTTCGAGGACAACTTCCTGATCGCCGATGTGGTCATGGAGGCCGATTTCCCGTCCGAGCGCTGGTTCTGGTTCGACCCGCCCTTCAACCGCGGCCAGTCGGCGCTGCTGCACAAACAGCCCGACAACGTCTGGCGCATCGACCTGCAACTGGGCTGGGACATCGACAAGGAACGGGAAAAGCGCCCCGAAAACGTGATCCCGCGCCTCAAGGCGATGCTGGGCGAGGACGTCCAGTTCGAGCTGGAATGGGTCAGCATCTATACCTTCCAGTGCCGCCGGATGGAGAAATTCCGCCACGGCCGCGTCCTGTTTGCTGGCGACAGCGCCCATCAGGTCAGCCCCTTCGGCGCGCGTGGGGCCAATTCGGGCCTGCAGGACACCGACAACCTGTGTTGGAAGCTGAAGATGGTCCTTGACGGCACCGCGCCCGACAGACTGCTGGATAGCTATGATGTCGAGCGCATCCATGGCGCGGACGAGAACATCCTGAACTCGACCCGCTCGACCGATTTCATCACGCCGAAATCGGAAATGTCGCGCATCCTGCGCGACGCAGTTCTGGACCTGAGCGAACATTACGAGTTCGCCCGCCCGCTGGTGAATTCCGGCCGGCTGAGCGTGCCCTGCACTTATGACGGCTCGCCGCTGAATTCGGCCGATGCGCTGAATGGTCCGGCCGAAACGCGCCCCGGCTCGCCCTGCCCCGATGCTCCGCTGGGGGATGCGTTCCTGTTGCCCAAGCTGGCGGGCAAGTTCACCCTGTTGACCATCGACGCCGACGCCCCAGACAGGATCGAGGAAGAGGGCGTGATGGTCGAGCGGCTGGCGCTGTCGGTCAAGGATGACCGGACGCTGGCGCTGAAGCGGCGGTATCTGGGCGACGCGGCAGGCGCGGTCTATCTGATCCGGCCCGACCAGCATGTGGCGGCGCGGCGCGACAGCTATGAAGAAAACGCGTTCCGGCAGGCGATCCGCCGGGCCATCGGCAAGGAGTAGGCACAATGGATGAACTGATCCTCACCCCGAATATCGACGGCGCGGATGATTTCTATGCCGATCTGCTGGCCGCGCACGACGGTCTGGACAAGGCCGAAAGCGATGCGCTGAATGCGCGGCTGGTGCTGGTGCTGGCCAATCACATCGGTGACCGGACCATCCTGAAACAGGCAATCAACGCGGCCAAAGCCCGATGAGCGACGTCGTCCTGTATGACTACTGGCGGTCCTCGGCCAGCTACCGGGTGCGCATCGCGTTGAACCTGGCCGGGATCGCCTATCGCGCGCAGACCGTCGATCTGGTCAAGGGCGAGCAGACCGCGCCCGCGCATCTGGCCCGAAACCCGCAGGGCTTTGTGCCGGTGCTCGAAATCGACGGCGTGCAGCTGACCCAGTCGCTGGCCATTCTGGACTATCTCGACCGGACGCGGGCCTTGAACCTGCTGCCGGACAAACCGGTTGCGCGGGCCAAGGCGCAGGCGCTGGCCCATGCCATTGCGGTGGATCTGCACCCGGTCTGCAACCTGAAGGTCGCCCGCCACGCCACGCAGTTGAGCGGCGGACGGGGCGACATGCCCGGCGACTGGATGCGCCATTTCATCCGCCCCGGCCTGATGGCCTTTGAGGCGATGCTGGCCGAGTTCGAACAAGCCCCCTATTGCACGGGACCGGCGCCCGGGCTGGCCGATCTGTGCCTGATCCCGCAGATGTACAACGCCCGGCGCTGGCAGGTCGATCTGTCGGACATGCCGCGCATTCTGGCGGTCGAGGCGACCTGTGCCGACCACCCCGCCTTTGCAGCGGCCCACCCGGACGCCCACGCGCCAGGCTGAGCCGCGCACAGGGTCTGTGTGCCGATGCGTCTGTGCACCGGCGCCGATCGGGCCTAGCCTTGTGCCGGAAATCACCGCACGAGACCCCCGATGCCACAGATCACCGGCTATCACGCCCATGTCTATTTCGACGCCGAAACGCAGGACACCGCCCGCCGTGTCTGCGAGGAGGCTGCACGCCTGTTCCCCGCCCAGATGGGCCACATGCACAGCCGCAATGTCGGCCCCCACCCGCGCTGGAGCTGCCAGTTGAGCTTTGCCGCCGATTCCTTCGACAAGGTGATCCCGTGGCTGATGCTGAACCGGCAGGGGCTGACCGTGTTCACCCACCCCGAAACCGGCGAGCACCTGCCCGACCATCGCGACCGGGCGATCTGGATGGGCGAGATGCTGGACCTGGACCTGTCGATCTTTGACCGGCTGGGCGCCTAGCCAAGCGCCCGCGCCTGTTCCCTGAGCTTGAATTTCTGGATCTTGCCCGTCGATGTCTTTGGCAAGGCGCCGAACACCACCGTCTTGGGTGCCTTGAAATGGGCCATGTGGTCGCGGCAAAACGCGATCAGATCGGCCTCGGTCGCCTCGGCGTCCGGCTTCAGTTCGACAAAAGCGCAAGGCGTCTCGCCCCATTTCTCGTCCGGTTTGGCGACCACGGCGGCCTCCATCACGGCGGGGTGCTTGTAGAGGATATCCTCGACCTCGACCGACGAGATGTTTTCGCCCCCCGAAATGATGATGTCCTTTGACCGGTCCTTCAGCGCGATATAGCCGTCGGGATGCATCACCCCCAGATCGCCCGAGGCGAACCAGCCGCCGCGAAAGGCTTTCTGCGTGGCCTCGGGGTTCTTGAGATACCCTTTCATCACGATGTTGCCCTGCATGAAGATCTCGCCCATGGTCTCGCCATCGGCCGGCACCGGTTCGAGCGTTTCCGGATCGGCCACCATCAGCCCGGACAGGGCGACGTATTTCACCCCCTGCCGCACCTTGAGCGCGGCGCGTTCCTCGGCGGGCTTGTCATTCCATTCGTCCTTCCACGCGCAGACGACCGACGGCCCGTAGGTCTCGGTCAGGCCATAGACATGGGTGACCTCGATGCCCATCCCCTCCATCGCGGCGATCACCGCGGCGGGGGGCGGGGCGCCTGCGGTCATCACCTTGATCTCATGATCGAAGTCCTTGAGGTGATCGGGCGCGTTGGCCAGCATGTTCAGAACGATGGGCGCGCCGCAGAAGTGCGTGACCTTCTCGTCCCGGAAGGCCTTGTAGATCGGCTCATCCCGCACGGCACGTAGGCACACGGACGTGCCCGCATTCGCGGCCATGGTCCAGGGGAAACACCAGCCGTTGCAGTGGAACATCGGCAGCGTCCACAGATAGACCGAATGCTGCGGCATACCCCATGTCAGGATGTTCGACGTGGCATTCAGCGCCGCGCCACGGTGGTGATATACGACACCCTTGGGGTTGCCAGTGGTGCCCGAGGTATAGTTCAGCGTGATAGCGTCCCACTCGTCCTGCGGCAGCGACCAGTCGAATTCCGGGTCGCCCTCGGCCAGTAGGGCGTCATAGGTCAGCGCGCCCAGTTTTTCACCACCATCGAAACTCGGATCCTCGATGTCGATGACCAGAATGTCGTGATCAACCTGCTCCAGCGCCTGCTTCACCACGCCCGAGAATTCGGGATCGACCAGCAGCACCTTGGATTCGGCGTGGTTCAGGATGAAGGCGATGATCGGTGCGTCCAGCCTTGTGTTGATCGCGTTCAACACCGCGCCTGCCATTGGCACGCCGAAATGGGCCTCGTACATTTCGGGGATGTTGGCGGCGATGATCGATACCGTATCGCCCGTGCCCACCCCACCCGCGGCCAGCGCGCTGGCCAACCGGCGGCAACGCGCATAGGTCTGCGCCCAGCTGTAGCGTCGGTCGCCATAAACCACGGCCGGATAGTCAGGGTAAACGGCTGCCGTCCGCTCGATATAGCTGAGCGGGGACAGGGCCGTGAAATTGGCCCGGCACTTGTCCAGATCGCGCTGATAGATGTTGTGGGTCGCCATCCGCCTCTCCTCCCCAAATCGTCGGATTTTTCGTATTGAGCACAAAGGTTGCCGCAAAACAAACCCGTAAAACTACGTGCGGCGAATATACTGGAGCTACGCGATCGGGTAATCTGGCCCTACTGCGTACCGGGCTTTCGGGCTGATCTGCGGTATCTGGTTCATCCGCGCCCGCCGGGTCTCGTGATTCCTGCGCGTCGCATCTTAGTGAAAGGACATGTCATGGACGGCACGTTCAACGAAAACGATCTTTCCCGCGTGGTCGAGGCCGACCGCGCCCATATCTGGCACCACCTGATCCAGCACAAGCCGTTTGAGACGAACGATCCGCGCATTATCGTCGAAGGCAAGGGCATGCGCGTCTGGGATCAAAAGGGCAAGGAACACCTGGATGCCGTCTCGGGCGGTGTCTGGACAGTGAACGTTGGCTATGGCCGCGAATCCATCTGCAAGGCCGTCTACGACCAGTTGATGAAGCTGTGCTATTTCGCCCAGTCGGCGGGCTCGATCCCTGGCGCGATCTTTGCCGAGAAGCTGATCGAGAAGATGCCGGGCATGAGCCGGGTCTACTACACCAATTCGGGGTCCGAGGCGAACGAGAAGGCCTTCAAGATGGTCCGCCAGATCGCGCACAAGAAATACGGCGGCAAGAAGACCAAGATCCTGTATCGCGACCGCGACTATCACGGCTCGACCTTGGCCGCGATGTCGGCGGGCGGCCAGGACGAGCGCAATGCGCAATACGGCCCCTTCGCGCCAGATTTCGTACGCGTTCCGCACTGCATGGAATACCGCAAGCACGAACTGGACGGCGCACCTGACGAGAACTTTGGCGAATGGGCCGCCGATCAGATCGAAGCCGTAATCCTGCGCGAAGGCCCCGACACCGTGGGCGCGCTGTGCCTTGAGCCGGTAACCGCCGGCGGCGGCGTGATCGAAGCGCCCGAGGGCTATTGGCAGCGCGTGCAGGAGATCTGCAAGAAATACGACATCCTGCTGCATATCGACGAGGTCGTCTGCGGCGTGGGCCGCACCGGCACCTGGTTTGGGTACCAGCAATATGGCGTGAAACCCGATTTCGTGACCATGGCCAAAGGCGTGGCCTCGGGCTATGCGGCGATTGCCTGCATGGTGACCACCGAAGAAGTCTTTGACATGTTCAAGGACAATGCCGACGATCCGATGAACTACTTCCGCGACATCTCGACCTTTGGCGGCTGCACCGCAGGGCCGGCGGCGGCGATCGAGAACATGCGCATCATCGAAGACGAGAACCTGTTGGCCAATTGCGCCGCCATGGGAGATCGCATGATGGGCAACCTGCGGGCGCTGATGGACAAGCACAAGGTCATCGGCGACGTGCGCGGCAAGGGCCTGTTCCTGGGGGCCGAACTGGTGGCGGATCGTGCGACCAAGGAACCGGTGAACGAGAAACTGGCCCAGGCGGTCGTGGCCGACTGCATGGCGCAGGGCGTGATCATCGGCGTCACCAACCGCTCGGTGCCGGGCAAGAACAACACGCTGTGCTTCTCGCCCGCGCTGATCGCAACGGCAGACGACATTGACCAGATCACCGACGCCGTGGATGGCGCGTTGGGTCGCGTCTTCGGCTGACGGCGTTTGACGGCCGACCGGCGCGTTCGGCGCGCCGGTCTTTCACTGGCCCCGGCCACCTCGAAGCCCGCGCAGCGAGGTGACACCGATCTGGGCCATGGCGATGTCCATCTCCTCGGACAGTACCTCCCACAAACGGTGCAGGGCGGCCTCGCCGCCCGCCGCGATGGCGAATTGCAGGACACGCCCAAAGAACAGGAAATCGGCACCAGCCATCAGCGCCTTGAGCGCATCTTCACCCGACCGCAGGCCGCTGTCGTAGAACAGCGGATAGTCTTCGCCGACCGCCGCCCGTATTTGCGGCAGGACCGAGATCGGCGCGGGCGCGCTCTCCAACTGACGGGCGCCGTGGCTCGAGACCTGAATGGCGTCGACACCGGCAGCCTTCAGCGCAACCGCGTCTTCAACATCCAGTACGCCCTTGACCACCAGCTTGCCCGGCCACCGGTCCCGCAACCGCGCCAGCGTGTCCCAATCGGCCTTTGCACGGCTTTCGGTGCGGTCGAACGCGAACCCCTCCATCAGGAAATTCGCCATCTGCGGCTTGCCCTGCAGCAGGGTCGAGATCGACCAGCGCGGATGCAGCGCAAAATCCAGAAACTGCCGTGGCCCGATCCGGAACGGCATGCGGAAGCCGTGGCGCAGTTCGCGCGGGCGGCGGCCGACTTCGGGCACGTCAACCGTAAGGATCAGGGTCTTGTAGCCCGCGGCCTTTGCCCGATCGACCAGCTTGAACGTGCCGCTGCCATCGCCGCTGAAATACAGCTGAAACCAGGCATGGCCCCGGGCCTCTTCGATCAGCACCTCCATCGGTGTCGAGGCCACCGTGGAAACGCCCAACGGCACCCGGTATTGCGCCGCCAGCCGCGCCAGCATCAGGTCGGCGCCCGGTGCGGACAGGTTGCACATGCCCATGGGCGCAATGCCGAAGGGCCTGTTGGCCGGTTGCCCGAACACGCGGGTCGCCAGAGACCGGGTACTGACATCGCGCAGGATTCGGGGCCGCAGGGTCATCGCGTCCAGCGCCGCTCGGGTGCGCCGGGCGCCGGCCTCGGACCCGGCGGCCCCGTCGATATAGTCGAACACCATCCACGGCAGACGCCGCCGGGCCAACCGTCGGGCATCTTCGGCGCTGTGGATGGCGCTTGCGCCCATCAGGCCTGAACGGCCTTCATGAAGCGGTCGCGGATGACGACCGGGTCCATCGTGATCGGCGGCATCTTGGCGTTTCCGCTTTCACATTTGCTGACGATGATGGTCATCTGGCGGGTGTCCAGCGCCTCTTGCAGCACGCGGCCGGTCTCTTCGGCCTGGCATTCGATCACGCGCTCGCAGCCCGCCGCTTCGGCCATCTTGGCCAGCGAGGTCTTCTGCCCCGCATAGGTCGGCTGATCACCGGTCGAGCCGTAGGAGCCGTTGTCGATGATCAGCAGGATATAGTTGTCGGCCACGTTGTTGGCGATAGTCGGCAGGGTCCCCAGATTGGTCAGGATCGAGCCGTCGCCGTCGATGACGATCACCGGTTTTGGCTGGGCCAGCGCCAGCCCCAGACCGATGCTCGAGGCCAGCCCCATCGTGCCCAGCATGTAGAAATTGGTGGGCTGATCGTCGATGGCATGCAGTTCCTGGCTGGGGATGCCGATGTTGCACACGACTAGTTGGTCGCGCAGGATCGGGGCGATTTCCTTCAGGATTTCAGAACGGATCATTGGTCGCCATAGCCTCCCCAGAAATTGGCGTCGGTCAGGATCGCGACGGGCTTGTTGCACATGAAGGTGTATTTCAGGATCGCATCCAGCTCGGCCACGTCTTCCTGATGGTGGAAATGGTAGGTCGGGATGTGCATCTGCGCCAGCAGGGCCTTGGTGTGAACGGCCATCTCGACCTGGCAGGCGATGGGCTCGCGCAGTTCGCCCCGATACGAGATCAGCATCGGCAGCGGCATCCGGTAATACTGGATCAGCGTCGCCAACGTGTTGATCGTGACCCCGATCGCGGTGTTCTGCATGATGATCGCGGGTCGCTTGCCGCCCATCCAGGCCCCGGCGCACAGGCCCATGCCCTCGTCCTCTTTGTTCGAGGGGATGTGGTAGATGGCGTCATGGGCGTCGATCTCGGCGATGACGCCGGCCAGTTGCTTGCACGGCACCGTGGTGACGAACGAGATGTCGTTGGCCACCAGATCTTCGGTGATCTTCTTGTCTATGTTCATGTCCAATCTTCTGTTCCTGGGTTGGGGCGCCGAGGGCGCGATGGACGGGTCAGGCCCTGCGGTGGACGTGGACGGCACATTTTGCATGCCGCACCACGCGCGACGCGGTGGAGCCAAGGAAATAGTCGGTCAGGCCGGGCCGGTGCGAGCCGATGACGACGCAATCGAACCCGTGGTCATTGGCATAGTCGATGATCGTGCGCGCGGTGTGGCCCTTGACCAGTTCGGGCTTTACATCCGGCAGGCCTTTCAGCTTTTCCATCAGGACTTCGCGGGCCCGGGCAAAGCCTTCGGCCACGGCATCCTTGTCCAGATAGACGCTGACCGAGCCCTGAGGCATCTCATAGACATGCAGAGCCACGATCTCGGCGGATCCGCCGCCCAAGGCACGGGCGATCTCGAGCGTTTGCGGCGAAATGCCGTGATCAAGCGCCATGGGGACAAGAATTTTTTTATACATGTTTACCTCCAGTTCCGGGCGGTCAGGCCCACGGGGACAGCACGATTTTCGGAACCGCGACCTCGCCCGAGCGTAGCTGGGCAAAGGCGCGGGCGCCATCGGCCAGATCGCGTTCTTCGATCCAGTCCAGAGGACCCAGTGCGCCGTCAAAAATGGCCTGGGCGGTCTGACGGAAATCCTGCGCGGTATAGGTATAGGTTCCGATGAAGGTGATCTCTTGCAGGGTCATGCGCCGCACGTCCAGCCCACCGGTGTCCTCGCCCAGGCCCACATGCGCGATCACCCCGCCGGGTCGGGCTCGTTCCGATGCCACCGCACGGGTGGCGGCAAAGCCCACGGCGTCGACCACGATCGGGAAATCGCCTTGCGCTTCGGGCACGACCTTGGCGCAATCCAGCCCTTGCAAGAACGTCCGCCGCAGGTCGTTGGGTTCGACCACGGTCACATCCACGACATTCATCGCTCGCAAAGCCAGCGCCGCCGCAAGGCCAATCGCCCCACCCCCGATCACCAGCGCACGACGCTGCATTGCCGGGTGCAGCGCCTCGAGCGCGAGGCGTGCGGCGTGCCAGCTGACGGCCAGCGGCTCGGCCAGGGCGGCCTTGGCAAAGGGAACGTGATCCGGCACCTCAACCAGGTTGCCCCAAGGCATCGAAACATATTGGGCAAAGGCACCTTCGCGCGGGGGCATCGAGATGATCTGACGGTCGGGGCACAGGTTTTCGCGCTCTGCCTTGCAGGCCGGACACTGCCCGCAAGTCAACAGAGGATTGATCGTGACCCGCGTTCCGGCCTTGGGACCGCCGATCACTGTTCCCGCCGCCTCGTGCCCCAGGATCAAGGGCGCCGGGCGGCGCGCATCATGGCCCAGATATGCATGCATGTCGGACCCGCAGATCCCGACGGCCTCGACCCGGATCAGTTGCTCGCCGGGTTGCGGCGCAGCGTCCGGTACGTCACGGTAGGCCAGGTGTTCGACGCCTTCATAGACCAGAGCCTTCATTTCGCCGTGAACCCCCCGTCAACCATCAGGATCTGCCCGGTGACATAGTCAGATGCCTGCGCGCACAGAAAAAGGATCGGCCCGTCGATGTCGTCCATGCGGCCATTGCGACCGATGCAGGTCTGCGCCGCGTTGCGGGCCGCGCGGGCGGTGTCATCGAACACCGCCTTCGTCAGCTCGGTCGGAAAGAAGCCCGGGCCGATGGCGTTGGCGGTGATCCCGTGCGGCGACCAGGCTTCGGCCATGGCGCGGGTCAGCTGGGCGATCCCGCCCTTGCTGGCCCCGTAGGCGATCCCGCCGGGAAAAGCCCGCGTCGTCTGCAGCGAGGCGAAATTCACGATCCGACCCCAACCGCGCGCCTTCATCGCGGGCACCATGGCTTGGCTGAGGAAGAACGGCGCACCAAGGTTCAGGCCCAGCGTCGCGTCCCAGCCTTCCGGCGTGACATCATCAGCGGCCTGTCGCGTGTTCACCCCGGCGGCATGAACCACGATATCCGGCGCGCCGAACGGGGCCGAGATTTGTTCGACCAACGATGGCAAGCCACTTCGGTCGGCTACGTCACCTGCGACCACCGCAGCGCTTGAACCGATCTCGGCCTGCAACTCGGCCAGTGCCTCGGCCCGGCGGGCAACGCCCACCACCCGCGCGCCCGCAGCCGCCAGCACCTGCGCAACGCGCCGGCCCAGACCCGAACTGGCGCCCGTGACGCAGGCCACCCGGCCGGTCAGATTGAACAGGTCGCGGGGGTCATTCATCTGCGGTCAGGTCAAAGTTTTCGTCCGGGAAATACTTGGCCAGACGCACATCGGCGGCGCGGGCGTGGCCCTCCATCCCTTCCAGCCGCGAGATCCGCGCGGTCGCCTCGGCGATGGGTTTCGAGCCCTCGCGCGTGGCCCGCTGCCAGGTGACGATTTTCATGTATTTGTGCACGCTCAGCCCGCCGGTATAGCTGGCCGCGCCCGAGGTGGGCAGGACGTGGTTCGTACCGGTGGCCTTGTCGCCATAGGACACGGTCGTTTCTTCGCCCAGGAACAACGAGCCATAGCAGGTCAGGCGATCCAGCCACCAATCCAGATCCGCGGCCTGCACGGTCAGATGCTCGGGGGCGTAGTCGTCTGAACACGCGGCCATCTCTTCGCGGTCCGCGCACAGGATCACCTCGGCATAGTCGCGCCAGGCGGCGGCAGCGTTGTCGCGGTTCAGCTCGGGCAGATCGGCGATCAGGGTCGGAACCAGATCCATCACCCGGGTCGCCAGATCGCGGTCATCGGTCACCAGCCAGACGGGCGAGTTGTAGCCATGCTCGGCCTGGCTGACCAGGTCGGTGGCGACGACGAAGGGATCGGCCGTGGCATCCGCCAGGATCAGGCTGTCGGTCGGGCCGGCGATCATGTCGATGCCGACCTTGCCGTACAGAATGCGCTTGGCCTCGGCCACGAACTGGTTGCCCGGCCCCACAAGGATGTTGGCGCGCGGCAGCCCGAACAGGCCATAGGCCATGGCGGCCACACCTTGCACGCCCCCCATGGCCAGGATGCTGTCAGCGCCGCTGATATGGGCAGCGTAGACGATCGCCGGGGCCACGCCCTCACCCGGGCGGGGCGGCGAACAGGCGGTGATGTGACGGCACCCCGCCACTTTGGCGGTGGTCACGGTCATGATGGCGCTGGCGATGTGGCTATACCGCCCGCCGGGCACATAGCAGCCCGCCGCATCGACCGGGATGGCCTTTTGACCCGCGATAAAGCCCGGCACGATTTCCAGCTGCACATCCGACACGGTGGCCTTCTGCGCCTCGGCAAAGCGGCGCACGTTGTCCTGGGCAAAGCGGATATCGGCCTTGAGCTTTTCCGGCACCCGGGCGCAGGCGGCGTCGATTTCCTCGGGTGTCATCAGCACGTTGCCCTCGAACTTGTCGAATTTGGCCGCGTATTCCAGCGCCTTGGCGTCTCCGCCGGCCTCGATGTCGGCCAGGATGGTCTTGACCGTGTCATGCACCTCGGACGCGTGGGATTGTGCGGTCAGGGTGGCCTTCTTGAGGTATTCACGCGACATGTTCAGAAGATCCTATTGGTAGATTTCAGGAAGCAAAGTGGTCGACAGCGCCGGAACGTAGGCGATCAGGATGACGACGATCAGCATGGTCAGCACGAAGGGCACGGCGCGGGCTGCGATCTTGAGGATGGATTCACCCGTGATCCCCGACACCACGAACAGGTTCAGCCCCAGCGGCGGCGTGATGAAGCCAACGCCCAGTGCGGTGATCATCATGATGCAGAACTGGATCTCGTTCATGCCGATATTGTCCGCCAGCGGTTTCAGGATCGGGGCAAGGATGACGATATTCGGTGTCGTCTCCATGACGCAGCCGGCCGCGATCAGAATGCCGATCATCAGCAGGATCAGCAGGAAGGGATCCTCGGTCAGCGAGGTCACCGAGGCCACGAAGCCCTGCGGCACGCCCATGATCGCCAACGCCTCGGCGAGCGGGGCCGAGAAAGCGATGATCGGCAGGATCACCCCGTTCACCTTGGCCGAGCTGACCAGCATCGACGGGAAGTCCGCCAGCGTCAGCGTCCGCAGGATGAACCCCATGATGATGGTGACGACAACGGCAGTCGCGCCCGCCTCGGTCGGGGTCAGGCGACCCGAGAAGATGCCATAGAAGATGATGCCCGGCACGATGAAGGCATACCAGCCCGATTTCAACGCCTTGCCCAGATTGGCCAGCCATTCGCCCATGGTCATCATGCCGCCGCCCTCATAGCCATAGAGACGGTTCATGATGATGTTGGTCACGAGGATCGAGATCAGGATCGCCAGCCCCGGGATCAGAGCGGCCAGGAACAGGGTCGAGGCCGAGATGCCCAGCACGAGCCCGATGATGATATAGGCGATCGAGGGCGGGATCAGGATCCCGGTACAGGCCCCCGCCGCCACCAGCGCACAGGCATAGGGGCGCGGATAGCCGCTTTCGACCAGTCTGTTGATCGTCATCCGACCCACTGCCGCCGCCCCCGCCGCGTCAGACCCCGAAATGGCTGCGAACATGCCGCAGACCAGAACCGTGGCCGAACCGAACCCGCCCTTGGCAAAACAGGTCAGCGCCTCGGCCACGTCCAGAAACTTGCGAGACAGCCCAGTGCGCACCAGCACGTCACCGGTCAGGATGAACAGCGGCACCGCAGTCAGGGCAAAGGCGTCGATGCCCGTGAACAGGCTTTCGCCCACAAGGCTCAGCGGCAGGTCGCCCGACATAATCAGCATCACGATCGCGGCCGAGCCGATCGCGGCCCAGACCGGAACCGCCAGCGCGATCAGGCCGACGAACAGGATCACGGGCAGGTAGAAATCCCAGCCCAGTTCGACTGTTTGGTTGAGAGAACTCCACAGCATCCGGTTTCTCCTCAGTCAAACAGCTTATCGCCTTCAAAGACGGGCGTGCCGTCACGAAGGCTTTTGATGTCGTTCATCAACGATTGGATCAGGCGCCAGATCATCAGGGCAAAGCCCATAGGCACCGCCATTAGGAACCAAACCTTCGACACCCGCAGCCCGTCAGTGACCGAGCCGAACTTGGCCGAGACATGCACCGCCTCGTAGGACCAGTAGAGCGCGATGACCGCCACCGCGAACATCACCAGATCACCGAAGATATACAGCACCGCCTTGGGCCGCGGGCCGAGGTAATGCATGATCACGTCGATCCGGATATGGGCGCGTTCCTTGACCGCCGCCGCAGCGCCGACCCAGGCCAGATAGATGAAGGAATAGCGGACGATCTCCTCGCCCCAGATCGAGGAATAGGCGAAGATCTCGCGCCGCAGCACCTCGATCGCCATCGTGATGACGAGCATCACGTAGAACACCAGCAGCAGCCAGCGTTCGGCGTTGCGGTCTATGGTTTTGAGTAACGACATCGCTTCCCTCGGCAAGGCTGGGGGGGATGGGCCTGAAGGATCAGGCCGTGCAGGTCTGGAAAAGGCGGGCGCACGTCCGGCGCCCACCCGGTCCGTATCAGGCGTCGTGGACGTAGTATTTGCCTTGGGTGCCGGCCGCTTCGACCAGCTTTTCGAAGGCGTCCATCGATCCGGCCAACTCGGTCTTGAAGGGGTCCCATTCCGACCGCTGATAACCGCCGGCCTCCTGCCACTCGGCCAGTTGATCGTCGGTCAAAGAATGGAACTCGACCCCGGCCTTGTTCAGCTCGGCCATGGCATAGGCGCGGGCCGAGGGCACCTTGGCAAGGTTCTGATGGCTGGTCATCTCCGAGCCCCACATGATGCCCTCTTGCACATCGGCCGGCATCGAGTTGAACCATTCCAGGTTGCAGGAATAGACCTGGCTGTCCGGCACCGCCTGGGTGAAGGTGACGTGAGACAGAATGTCCTTGAAGCCAAACACATAAAGCGCACCGACCGACGGGTCGAGCGCATCCGCCACACCCTGCTTGATGGCCGAGGGGGTCTCACCCCAGGCAACGGGCGTCGGGTTGGCACCGACCATGCGATAATACTGCTGCAGCATCTTGGACCCGGGCACGCGGAATTTCACGCCGCTCATGTCCGAGGGGGTAATGATGGCATTTCCGCCCTGGCGTACAGCCACAACGCGCGGGTCGATCACGACATAGAACAGCGCCTTAAAGCCTGCGGCCTCGACCTTGGGGTGCACTTCGTTCTTCCAGGTGTCGGAATGCACCAGATTGGTGAACCGCTGATTCGAGCCGCACAGATACGGCATGTTGATCAGGTCCACGGTCGAAGCGAAGGGTGCGAAGTTCGACAGCGAATGCTGCGCGGCCTGGATGGTTCCGCCCTGCACCTTCTGCACCAACGCGCCGCCCGCGCCCAGCTGCCCGCCCGGGGCCAGCTTGACATAGACTTTGCCGTTGGTTGCGTTCTGGATGTTCTCCTTCAGATCCAGCTGCATGATCGGATAGCTGCGCGAGGCGCCCAAAACATAGGCCGTGGCCACCGTCATCACATGCTCGGCAGCTTGTTCGCGCTCCTTTTCCTCCTTCGCGGTCTGCGCCGCAGCCTCGGATGACCACAACACGCCGCTTGCGCCCGCCACCAGTGCGGCCGTGAACGCGCCACTGGCACTGAGTTTCAGGAAATTGCGGCGTTCAGCTGACGCCAGTTCCATTTGATCTTTGTTCATTGATTGCCCTCCCATTGGAAAAATTCAGCCGCCGTTCTCCTCGCGTTCGGCCTCTTTTTTCAGAATTGCGACAACGAACAGGATCGACGCCGCGAACAGAACCAACATCTCACCCACATCCCCAAGAAACGCGCGGCCTGCAAACGCACCCAGCGCCACGTTCGCGAAATAGACGACGAAGACGATGGCGGATGCGGCAAGAAACATGTTCGGGACCTAGAATGGAATCGGCTCTGGCTACATTTGTAAGCGCTTACATGAAAAATGCAAGCGTTTACATTTCGACTTTCAACCCCAAATGGAACCGGATAGAATTGAATAAAACGAAGATCAGGTTCGGAAATGCCAAAGCAGAAAGCCGCCCCGACATTGGATGACGTTGCCAGAAAGGCGGGCGTTTCCACGGCTACGGTTTCGCGTTGCATCAACACCCCGGACAGGGTGGTCGAAGCGACCCGCAAACGCGTGCAGTCGGCGATCGAGGCCCTAGGCTATACACCGAATTTCGCGGCTCGGGTCATGGCAGCCAAGCGCACGTTTACCATCGGCGCGATCATCCCGACGATGGAAAACGCCATCTTTGCGCGCGGTCTGCAGGCCTTTCAGGAAGAGCTGCACCAACATGGATACACGCTTCTGGTGTCAAGTTCGGCCTACAAACCGGCAACCGAAGAAGAGCAGATCCGAACTCTGGTCGCCCGCGGCGCCGATGGCCTGCTGCTGATCGGTCACGACCGGGCGCCGCACATTTACGAATTCCTTCAACGCCGCGATATTCCGGCGCTGGTTGCGTGGTCGTTTTCCCCGGACGGGCGTCTGCCCTCCATCGGTTTCGACAACCGGGCGGCCATGTACGAGCTGGCGAAAAGGGTCCTCGACCTCGGGCACATTCGGCTTGCGGTGATATCCGGCATCACTCACGGCAACGACCGCGCGCGCCTTCGACTGGACGGGGTGCGCGACGCTGTTCGGCAGCACGGGCTTGACCCGCAGGTGCTTCAGGTCATCGAGACCCCGTACGAGATCGAAAACGGCGCCGAAGCGTTCGCGGATCTCATGTCGCAAGACATGCCACCGACTGCTGTCATGTGCGGCAACGATGTTCTGGCCGCTGGCGCCATGCTCAGGGCTCAGGATATGGGGCTGAAAGTGCCGCAGGATGTCTCGATCACCGGGTTCGATGACATCGAACTGGCCCGGATCCTGCGCCCGGCGCTGACGACCGTGCATGTGCCGCATCGGGAAATGGGTGGAAAGGCCGCCAAGGCATTGATCGAAATGGTTGAAAAAAGGGCCCCCGCTGCCGGTGAACACCTGTACACGCATATCGTCAAACGGCAGTCCCTGGGTCCTGCCAACTCGGTGTGATCCGTGTGACTGGATCAGGCGGCCTGGTCTTCCATCGTCCGGAAATCACCCTTCAGCCACAAATGCCGTTTGCACATCGGCTCGGTAAAATACTGCCGGATCAAGCTGCTGAGGGCCTTGTGGATCAGTTTTGAGGTGGTGTCCGGATAGACCTCGGTCGTGAACAGGGAAACGATCCTGACAAAGTTTCGACCCGGAAAAGGCGTTGCCCGGACCGAGTCATGATAGCGATGCGCCCGGTGGAAGCATCCAGCGGTGGTGATCGCCCATCCGCTGCCTTCTGCCACCAGCCCCATGATCGACTGGTTGCATTCCAACTCGAACCGGTTGGGCAGGTTGTACTTGTTGCGCGTCAGCTGGATCTCGATCTGCTTGCCGATCGTGTAGTCACGCGAATACCGCAGCAGCGGCAGGTCGGAATGGGGCGAGAACAGGTCCTGAATGTCTCCCTTGAACTTCTCGGGCACGATCACGATGAACGGATCACGCAGAAGTGGGTACTCGATCAGCCCCTGCGTGCCGCCCGGCGGTCGGGTCGCCACACCTGCGTCCAGCTTGTGTTCCTGCAATTTCTCGATGATCTCGTGGCTGGGCCGTGTGAAATGCCGGAAATTGCAGCGCGGCAGCGCATGGGCTAGGAACCGGATCAGTTCGGGCGCGATCTGGTTGTCGAAATCATCCACCAGGGCCAGCCGCAGATCGGTGGCGTGGCGCCAGTTGCCAGACCGGATCTCGGCCTCGCCCCGCTTCAACACGGTCAGGCCATCCCGTACATAACGCGAAAATACCTCGCCAGCCGGTGTCAGGCTCATCGGACGGCGACCGTGATCGACGAGGCCGACGCCCAAAGCGTCTTCGAGACTGCGCAGATGGTTGGACACGGTGCTGATCGACAGGCCAGTTTCCGAGGCCACCTGTTGAATCGACCCAGACTTGGCTACCAGGCGAAACACCTCCAGCCAACGCAGGCTCAGCGGTTTGGACACGGGGCAAAACCCTCCCGCAATTTCGATTTCATCGAAACTAGCGAAACAGAGTTTTGGCTTTCGGGCAATGGTGAATGTTGGCCACCCGCTTTAGCTGCGCATGTGGGTGAAGTCGGGATCGTAGGGGCAGGCAGGGATCACCCGCACCGGAACCCTGTCACCACACAGGTCCAGCATCATCTCGCTGCCTTCGGTGGACAGGTGCGGCTCGACAAAGGCATGTGCCAGGTTCAGCCCGGTGCGATGCCCCCAGTCGCCCGAGGTCACCGTTCCAACCACCCGATCCCCGGCCATCAGCGACGCGCCGGGATGCGCGGGCGCGTGCGTGGCCTGCACTTGCAGCGCAACCAACTTGCGCGACGGCCCGTTGGCCTGCCGTTCGATCAGCGCCGCGCGCCCGATGAACTCCGGCTTGTCCAGCCGGACAAAGCGGTTCAGCCCGGTTTCAAACGGGTCGAACTCCGTGATCAGATCCGCCTTCCAATGCAGGAAAGTCTTCTCCATCCGCATCGACTCGACCGCCCGCGCGCCAAACAATTGCAGGCCAAACGCCTGTCCGGCCTGTCGCAGCGCAAGATAGGCCGCGTAGAGCGAGGCGTTGGGTACATGGATCTCATAGGCCAGCTCACCTGAGAAACTGACGCCCATCACGGTGGCGGGCGCGATCCCGACAAAGCACTCGCGAACGCTGAGCCACGGGAAGGCGTCCCGCGACCAATCCCCGCGCGAACAGGCCGACAGCACGTCACGCGCCCGTGGCCCGGCCAGAACCAGGATGGTCTGGTCGTTGGTCAGGCTACGCAACTGCACGTCCTCGTCGGGGGCGATGTGCCGGGACAGCCAATCCATGTCATGCACTTCGGCCGCTGCGGCCGAGCCGTACCAGACCCGATCCGGCCCCCGGTCGGTTCCGGGCAGATTGGCAATGGTCGCCTCGGCCTTGACCATGCCCTTGTGGTTCAGCAGATAGGCCAATCCCACCCGCCCTGGTCGACGGGGCAGCGCGCCGCAGATCATCCGGTCGAGGAACGCATGCCGGTCGGCACCGGTAATCTCGATCCGGTTGAACCCGTTGACCTCGGCCAGCCCGACATTCTGCTGCACATTGGCGACCTCGGCGGCGATCACGTCGAATGTTTCGTCAAAATCGAAACTGAGCGTCGGCGTGAAATCGGGCGTGGGCTTGATGTACTCGACTCGCTCCCAACCATTCACCACGGTAAACGCCGCGCCCTCGGCGGCCAGAACCGGGGTCAACGGCGTTGTCTTGGCGGGCCGCCCGGCGGGACGGTGTTCGTGCGGAAAGTGAAAGCGGAATTCGTTCTGGTAGTCCTCGATCGCCTTCAGCGCGGTCAGCTCGACATTGGCGTGCCCGGCGAACCGGCGCGGGTCGAGGCACCAAGTGTCATAACAGGCCTCGCCATGCACGATCTGCTGGGCCAGCAGCCAGCCGTGGCCGCCCCCCTCGCCTAGCCCGGCCCGCAGGCCGATGATGCAGAATGCGTTACGCTTGCCGGGGATCGGTCCCACTAGGGGAGCGCCGTCGATCGTGTAGGTGATCGGGCCGTTGACGACCGTGTGGATCCCCGCCTCCATCAGGGCGGGCATGCGGGCAAACGCGCCTTCCAGCACATCGGTCACCCGATCCAGATCGTCCGGGCACAGCGCGTTGACGAAGTTCGGGTCGATCCCGTCCATGCCCCAGGTCTTGCAGTCCTGTTCGTAGAAACCCAGCAGCAGCCCGTTCTTCTCCTGCCGGCAGTAATAATCGCTGATCGGGCAGCGCAGCAGCGGCATGCGGTGGCCGGCATCCCGGATCGCGGGGATTTCCTCGGTCAAAAAATACTGGTGCTCCATCGAGGCCACGGGATGGTGCACGCCCATCATCGCGCCAACCTCGTTCACGCGGTAGCCACAGGCATTCACCACGATGTCGCAGTCGATGTCGCCGTGCTCGGTATGAACGGTCCAGGTGTCGTCTTTGTGCTGGGTCAGGGCCGTGACTGGCGTGTTGCGATAGACTTCGGCCCCGGCCTTGCGCGCCCGCCGCGCCAGCGCCTGACACAGCTGGGCGGGGTCGATGTCCCCGTCCAGCGGATCCCACAACCCGCCCAGCAGATTGTCGGTGGAAATGAGCGGGTGGCGACGGGCGCATTCCTGCGCGTCGATCACCTCGAAATGCACGTCCATCCCCCGCGCCATCGAAGCGAAATAGCGATAGCCCTGCATCTGCGCCTCGGTGTTGGCCAACCGGATGCCGCCGTCGCCATGGTGGTAGTTGATCGGGTAGTCCGGGTCCTCGGCCAGTTCCTTGTACAGGCGGATCGAATGCGACTTGAGCCCCACCATCGTCTGGTTCATTCCGAAATTCGTCACCTGTGCGGCCGAATGCCATGTGGTGCCGGATGTCAGCTCGTTTCGCTCCACCAGAACCACGTCGCTCCAGCCTTCTTGCGTCAGGTGATACAGGGTTGAACAGCCGGCGATTCCGCCGCCGATCACCACGACCTTGGTGCGCGATTTCATGGGTGTGCTCCTTCTGACGTTCCCCAAACCCTGCCGAACGGCGCGGCGGGCGGGCAATGGTGCAGTCACCGGTCCCGAAAAATCGAAACGGGGATTGAGATTTCTCAAAACGGCATTTCCGCTTTGGCCGCACCCCGCGTTGCCGCGTAATCTGCAGGGCAGGATCGGATCAGGAGCCTTCGGAGATGCCAGAACAGGGCAAACGCGGCGGGCGGCGGGCGAGGCTGGCGCAACGGGCGGCCAAACCGGCCTTTGACCCCTGCGCGCCCGGCCAGATCGGCGGGCAGTACAAACCCCTGACCTTGCCCGAGATCGCGGCGATCCACGACACCGCCCTGCGCCTGTTGGAAACGCTGGGCATGGGCGAGGTGCCCGACCGCCTGGCACAAGACCTGATCGCCGCAGGTGCGCAGCCAGGCCCGCCGGGACGGCTGGTCTTTCCCCGCACGATGGTCGAAGGCGCGGTCCGACAGGCCGCCAAACGCTTTACCCTGCACGGGCGCGACCCGGCCCGGTCGATCAAGGTGGGCGGCGACCGCGTGCATTTCGGCACCGGCGGAGCGGCGGTCCAGACGCTGGACCTGGACAGCGGGCTTTATCGCCCGTCGACCCTGGCCGACCTGCATGATTTCACCCGCCTTCAGGACACGCTGGCCAATGTCAGCTGGTTCACCCGATGCTGTGTCGCCACCGACGTGCCGGACAATTTCGATCTGGACGTGAATACCGCCTATGCGCTGATCCGGAATACCACCAAACCGGTAGCGACCTCGTTCACGCTGGCCGAACATGTCGCGCCCATCGTGCGGATGCTGGACATCGCCGCCGGAGGCCAAGACGCCTTTGCGGAACGCCCGTTTTTGAAGGCGCATATCAGCCCGGTGATCTCGCCCTTGCGGTACGGCGAAGATGCGGTGGACGTGGTCTATGAATGCATCGCGCACAACATCCCCATGTCCTGCATCACAGCAGCCCAGGCCGGGGCGACCGCGCCCGCCACCATGGCCGGGTTTCTGGCCCAGTCGCTGGCCGAAACCCTGGCCAGCCTGGTCATGGTCAACGCGATCCGGCCGGGCTTTCCCATGGTGTTTTCGAACTGGCCGTTCATCATCGATCTGCGCACCGGCGCTTTTTCGGGCGGCAGTGGCGAAACCGCCGTGTTGAACGCGGCCTCGGCCCAGATCACCAACTGGCTGGGGCTGCCCTCGGGCGTGGCCTGTTCGATGACCGATGCCAAGGCCATCGACGCGCAATACGGCGCCGAAAAAGGCATCACCTCGCTGGCCGCCGCATTGGCCGGCGGCAATTTGATCTACGAAAGCTCGGGCATGACGGCCTCGCTGCTGGGGGTCAGCTTCGAGGGGTTCGTGCTGGATGACGAGATGCATTCGCACACCTATCGCGCCCTGCGCGGGATCGAGGTGACCGAAGAAAACCTGGGCTTTGACGCGATCTGCCAGTCGGTTCTAGGCGAGGGCCATTTCCTGGGCAGTGCCCACACCCATGCAGCGATGGAGCGCGACTATTTCTACCCCGCCCTTGCCGATCGGGCCGAGCCGCGCAGCTGGCAGGACAGCGGCGCACGCGATGCCTGGTCCAACGCCCGCGACCGCGCGCGTGAAATCCTGCGCACGCATCACCCGCAATACCTCAGCCCCGAACAGGAGGCCGAGATCCGAACCAATTTCCGGATTCTGTCCTGATCCGACGCCGTTGTGTCGCGGACCGGGTGTTTTTGGCGCGGGCTTGCCGCTAGGCTCGGGCAAACGACGACACAGGGGGCCCCATGGCAAATGCGTTCTTTCAACCCGTCTCGGCGATGGAGCTGGCGCGCTTTGCCGGTGTCCCCACTTTCATGCGCCTGCCGGCCCTGACCCCGGACGACGACCGGATGGATCTGGTCGAGCTTGGGCTGGTCGGCATCCCCTGGGACGGGGGCACCACCAACCGGCCCGGCGCGCGGCACGGGCCACGGCAGTTACGCGACCAGTCCACCATGATCCGCGCCATGAACCCGGTGACCGGGGTTGCCCCGTTCGAACTGGTCAACTGTGCCGACCTGGGCGACGTGCCCCCCAACCCAGTGGATATCGAGGATACGTTGGACCGCATCACCCGCTTCTACACCGACCTGATGCTGCGCGGCATAGTACCCCTGACGGCGGGCGGTGATCACCTCACCACCCTGCCCGTCCTGCGGGCGCTGGCCAGCGAGGGCCCGCTGGGACTGATCCAGTTCGACAGCCATACCGACCTCTTCGACAGCTATTTCGGCGGGCATAAATATACCCACGGCACCCCGTTCCGCCGCGCAGTCGAGGAAGGGCTGGTCGATCCCGAACGCTTCGTGCAGGTGGGCATTCGCGGCACCGCCTACAACACCGAGGATATCGAATGGGGCGAGGCGCAGGGCATCCGCATCATCCGCATCGAAGAGCTGTTCGACCGCGGCATCGACGATGTCATGACCGAGGTCCGCTCCATCGTCGGCGACGCGCCCTGCTATTGCACATATGACATCGATTTCGTGGATCCCACCCATGCCCCCGGCACCGGCACGCCCGAGATCGGCGGCCCCAACAGCTTTCAAGCCCAGCAGGTCATCCGCAAGCTGGAAGGGGTGAACCTTGTGGGCGCGGATCTGGTCGAGGTCTCGCCGCCCTTCGACCCATCGGGCGGCACCGCATGGCTGGGCATTTCGTTGATGTTCGAACTGCTGTGCGTGCTGGCCCAGGCGATCGACGCGCGGCGCTAGGCCCGGGCGACGTTCTCGGCGATCATCGAGATCATCTCGAACATCACCGCAGCCGCCGTCAGCGCGGTGATGTTGTTGGGGCTATCCTTGGTCGGCATCATGCAGACCACATCGCCGCCGACGATGTTGAGCCCCCGCGCGGCATGCAGGATGCCCACGGCCTCGTCGATGTCAAAACCCTTTTCGCCGGGTTCCAGGTTCGACACCCCCGGCGCGATGGTCGGATCCAGGCAGTCGAGATCGAAGGTAATGTAAACCGGCCGGTCGCCCAGAACCTCGCGCGTTTGGGCCACCACATCGGCCAAGCCACGCTGGCGGAACTCGCGCATGGTGACGATGTTGTAGCCATAGTCATACGAGGGTTGTAGCCAGTCCAGGCTGCGCGGATGCCCCCGCAATCCGATCTGCATCGACCGGGTCGGGTCCACCTGCCCCTGATCGGCCAGGTAAGCTCCCCAATGCGCAGCCGACTTCTTGGCCCCCAGGAAATGATCGACTTTGGTGAACACATCCGTATGCGCGTCCAGATGCAGAAAGCTGACTGGTTGCCCGCCCGCCAGTTTGCCTCGGCCCAGCGCCTGTACGATCCCACCCGCAATCGAGTGATCGCCGCCCACCGAAACGGGCCGCGCCCCGGCGGCGTCGATGTCACGGTAGAAGGCGGTGATGCGCTCGATGCAGTCCTCGTTGTCGTTGGCGCGCGGGAACGGCACGTCGCCCACATCGGCAATGCGCGCGCTTGACCACGGATCGATCTGGAACAACGAATGCACCCGGCGCTGCACGGCCGAGACATGACGCAGCGCACGCGGGCCCAGATGCTGGTCGCGCTCGGTGGTGCCGTTACCGGCGGAATGCGGCACGCCCACAAGAGCGATATCCTGATCCTGCGGCCCCACATGGGGGCACCGGAACAGGGTGGGCACGCCCCACCAGTACAGGTTGTCCATCATGGATTGTTCGTAGCGGTCCGCCATCGTGTCTCCCCGCCCTGAAATGAAACCGCCCCCACGGGTGACCCGGGAGGCGGCTGTCGCGTCAGATCTTTTCGTCTTCGCGTCGGAAGGCGCCCTGAACGATGCGGTCCATGACCATGGCCAGGAACAGGATCGCAAAACCGCCCAGCAGGCCCGGGCCCTTGGCCGCGTATTGCAGCGCCTCAAGGATTTCCTTGCCCAGACCCCCGCCGCCGATCAGCGAGATGATCACGACCATCGACAGACACATCAGGATGGTCTGGTTCACGCCGGTCATGATCGACGGCAGCGCCAGCGGGATTTCCACGTCCTTCAGCAACTGCCATTTCGAGGCACCAAAGGCCACGGCGGCCTCTTTGATGCTTTCAGGCACCCCGCGCATGCCCAGCGCCGTCAGGCGGATCACCGGCGGCATACCAAAGATGATCGTAGCCAAGATGCCTGGCGGGTTGCCGGTGCCAAAGAAGGCGATGATCGGGATCAGGTAGACGAAGGCCGGCAGGGTCTGCATCAGGTCCAGCACCGGCTCGGCCGCGCGATAGGCGCGTTTTGATTTGCCGAACCAGATGCCCAGCGGAATACCGAAGGTGACGCACAGCAGCACGGCCGCGCCCACCAAAGCCACCGTCTCCATCGCCACGTCCCAATAGCCCAGCAGCGCGATATAGGCCAACGACGCGGCAGTGAAGATCGCCACGCGCGGTCCCGCCGCGCGCCACGCGGTCACGCAGATCACCAGCATGACCACCGGCCAGGGCGACCCGATCAGGGCCACCGTCAACCCGTCCAGAACCGAGCGTACACCGGCAACGATCCCGTCGAAAATGTCTCCGCCTGCGGCAGCTGCAGCGTCGATCCGGGCCTCCATCCAACTGGCCAGGGCCGAGAACAGCGTGCCCTGATCAGGCCCGAGGATCATTTCCGACACTGCCTTTTCAGGGAAAGCGTCCAACAGAGGCAGCGATGCGTTCACAGTGAATTTGTACACGATCAGCGGACCGATCGCTGCCACCAAAACCGCGCCTAGAACCGTGTTCCGGGTCGAGCGGCCGCTTTCGGTGCTTTCGGGGTCGATCCGCCAGTTCGAATACTGTTTTTCGTACACCCGGTCAGCGTAGAACCCCTGAACCAGCTTGAAAACCAGCAGCATCAGAAGACCGGTGACCATGATCCCCAAGGCTTCGGACTGCGCCAGCTGCGCTTTCTCAAGGCTGCTGTCCGCCGCTTTCTGGATATTTGCGGCCAGTTTGTTGAACCGATCGATGTCTGCCTTCTCGGTTGCATCCGCCGCGCGAGCCATCAACTCGTTTGCGCGTTCCTGCTGACGGGCCGCGCGTTCGGCCAGATCTGCCCCCGGGTTGCCCCAAGCGCCGCGACCGATCTGCACCCAAGCGATGATCTCAAGGATCAGGAAGGTCCAGAACATCCCCCAGATCGCCCGCGAGGCGGACCAGAACGGCCCCAGCACCGCCGCCCACAAGTTGAACGTGTTCGGGATCGGACTGGTCGCATCATGGATCTTGTGAAAGGCTTTGACGTAGTAGTCACCATTAGGGCCTGCGAATTCGTGGATCGACCGATCCAGCGCCTCGCGGTCCACCTCGATGTCGGAGGCGGCCGTGACTTTCAATTCCGTGGTTGCATCAGTCATTTTTGCCCCCCTGAATTCCGCGCAGCAGGCGTGGTTTGGTCACGACGCCCACATCCTGACCGCCGTCGGTGATCACCACCGGAAGCTCGGTGTTCACGGCCAGATCGATCAGTTGGTCGAGGTCTGCGCCCTCATCCGCGCGCGGCGCGCCATCCAGCGGGCCGGAGTAACTGTCCAACGACTCCATGATCGAATGCGCCTTGACCAGTTTGAGCTTGGATATGCCCTGCACGAACTCGCGCACATAGTCATCGGCCGGGTTCATCACGATGTCCTCGGGCGTGCCGATCTGGACGATCACACCGTCCTTCATGATGGCGATGCGATGACCGATACGGATCGCCTCGTCCAGGTCATGGGTGATGAACAGCGTGGTCTTTTTCAGCTGCGCAACCAGAGCCTTGAACTGGTCCTGCAACTGCAGCCGGATCAGCGGGTCCAGTGCCGAGAACGGTTCGTCCATCAGCAGGATTTCCGGGTCCGAGGCCAGCGCGCGCGCGATGCCCACGCGCTGCTGCATCCCGCCCGACAGTTCCTTGGGCAGCCGGTCCTCATAGCCGGTCAGATCCACCAGGCCCAGCGCGTGATCGGACACTGCCCAACGCTTGGATTTCGAGACTTTGCGGATCTCCAGCGGATAGGCCACGTTGTCGCGCACCGAGCGGTGCGGCATCAGCGCCATGTGCTGGAACACCATCCCGATCTGCTGGGCGCGGATGCGGCGCAGTTCGGACTCGGAGATCTTGGACACGTCCTGCCCCATGATCTCGATCTTTCCGGCCGTGGGCTCGATCAGGCGATTGACATGGCGCACAAGGGTCGATTTGCCCGAACCCGACAGGCCCATGATGCAAAAAATCTCGCCACGTGGCACTTCGAACGTGGCGCCTTGAACGCCGACCACGCAATTGAATCTTTCAAGAACTTCAGGTTTTCCAATACCTTCATTTCGGACTGCGGCCATGGCTTCTTCGGCCCGTGCGCCGAAAATTTTCCAGACATTTTCTAGTTTTACGACAGGTTCGTCCATTTGCCCCTCATCTACGGGGTTGCATCCCGGCAAACAGGCAAAGGGCCGCCGCGATCAGTCGCGACGGCCCCCTGCGTTTCTGATTTAGTTCGTCAGCCAGCCGATAACGGTGTCTTCGTTTTCAGCCACCCACTGGCGGGCGAAATCGGCTGCTTCCACGTTGTCCACGGCCAGCGCCTTTCCCATCGCGCTCAGATCGTCACCCTGCATCTGGTAGTTGCGGAACAGGGCCGCGACCTCGGGGTGGCTTTCCTCAAGCTCTTTGGCGTAGTGCAGGTGCAGAGTTGCCCCGTTCCACGCGGTCGAGGCCTCGGACTTGTCCAGCCAATCCGGGTCATCGGTGGGCTGAACGATCGTCCAGGTGGCCGGATCATGCGGTGGCTCTTCTAGCACGGTCAGTTCCTGCGTCACAAAGATGTAGTGCGGGCTGTAGCAGAACCCGATCCACGGATCACCGACCTTGGTCGCGTTTGCCAGGTTGGCATAGGCGATGGTTTCCTCGTACTCGGTCAGCTCAAAGATCTGGTCATAGCCGTAGGATTTGGCGCGGATCTTCTCGACCACGGTCGACGCCCAGCCGGGCGCGCCGATCCAAACCTCGGGAGTGCCGTTTCCGTCAGTGTCAAAGATCGCCATCTTGTCCGGATCGCTCAGGTCGTCGATGGATTTGATGTCATATTCCTCGGCAATGTAGGTCGGAACGCACATACCCTGCTCGGCCTGGACCGGGTTCTCGTTCATCACGACGGTGCCTTTTTCTTTGACATAGGTGTCGTGCAGGTTCTGCTGGTTTGGCATCCAGACTTCGGGGTGGACGTGCATCGCACCCGAATCCATCGCTTCGAACACGATGGGGTTGGTGCCGTTCTGCAATTCGACATCGAGGCCGAGGTTGTCTTCGATGACAACTTCAAGAATGTGCGCGGTGGCATTCACCGACGCCCAGTTCGGTACGCCGATCACGATATCCGCGGCAACCGCAGGCATGGCAATCGCCATCGATGCGCCCCCAAGCAGCATGGTCAATTTCTTCATGGCATTTCTCCGTGTTGGTCATCTACGGTGCTGGTCTTGCATCACGCCCCCAGCCCGGTTGGGACCGCCGCGCGCATGCCAGCATCTCGGTTGTTTTCGCGCACGGCCATTCAAAGGACCGCTGCATGAAAAATGAAGCACGCGGGCCCGAACCCTTTCAAGCGCCACGATCTGATGCGGTCACATGTGCGACTTTATCTAATACCTGTTCCGACTTTTTCGAAATCATGCCCGGCCGTTTTTGACGCCGGCAGTCTGGCCAGTTGCGCAAACCAAAAAAGGCCGCCCCATGCGGGACGGCCTTTCTTTCACTGTCTCTCGAAAGAAGATCAGGCAGCCAGAGCGGCCTGTGCCTTGGCAACGATCGCGCCGAACGCTTCCGGTTCGTGCACGGCCAGATCGGCCAGGACTTTGCGGTCCACTTCGATGCCGGCCAGGTTCAGGCCGTTGATGAAGCGGGAATAGGTCAGAGCTTCGTCATGCGAACGAACAGCGGCGTTGATGCGCTGGATCCACAGAGCGCGGAAGTTGCGCTTGCGGTTCTTGCGGTCGCGGGTTGCGTACTGGTTGGCCTTGTCGACGGCCTGACGGGCAACCTTGAAGGTGTTCTTGCGGCGGCCATAGTAACCTTTGGCGGCCTTGATGACCTTCTTGTGACGGGCGTGAGTTACGGTTCCACCTTTAACGCGGGACATATCGGTATCTCCTCTTAGCGGTCGTAGGGCATGTAGCCCTTGACGATCTTGGCGTCGGGGGCGGACAGGGTGGTGGTGCCACGGGCGTCGCGGATGAACTTCTTGGTCCGCTTGATCATGCCGTGCCGCTTGCCGGCCTGAGCCGACATGACCTTACCGGTCGCGGTCACCTTGAAGCGCTTCTTGGCGCTCGATTTGGTCTTCATCTTGGGCATTTCCGTCTCCTTTCAGGGTTCGGTCCGAAACGCGACTCGGCATGCCACATCGGCCGGTCGCGCGATCAGATGCGCCGTTTACGCAAGTTCGGTCATGCTGGCAAGGGGTTTTTGACCCGGTTTTTCTCTTTTCGCACCGGTGTCGGGAACCGGGGCGGCAGGGCCGCCCCGGTTGGTATCATCAGTCGGCGAACTTGCGGATTTCGCCGCTTTTCAGCCGCGCACTGTACGAGGCCAGTTCCTGGCGCACCACTTTCATCAGGAAGTAGAGTGCAAAGACGTTAACCACGGCCATTGCAAAGATCGCCGCATCCGAGAAGTCGATGACCGGCGTCAGGTTGGCCGCCGCCCCGATCACTACGAAGATGCAGAAGATGATCTTGAACACCAGTTCCTTGGTGTGGCCTTCGCCGAACAGATAGGTCCAGGCCTTGAGGCCATAGTAGGACCAGCTGATCATGGTCGAGAAGGCGAACAGGATCACCGCGACGGCCAGGATGTAGGGGAACCAGCTGAAGGCGCTGCCGAAGGCGGCCGAGGTCAGGCTGACGCCCGCGTTTCCATCCACGGTTGCGATCGCCGTGCCCTCTTCGTTCAGCATGTACAGGCCGGTTGCCGGATCGATCACCAGCTGCTGGGTGATGATGATCACCAACGCGGTCATGGTACAGATCACCACCGTGTCGATGAACGGCTCGAGCAGCGAGACGAAGCCTTCGGTGATCGGCTCCTTGGTGCGGACGGCCGAGTGCGCGATGGCCGCCGAACCCACTCCTGCCTCGTTCGAGAAGGCGGCGCGTTTGAAGCCTTGGATCAGGGCGCCGACCATGCCGCCGGCCACGCCCAGACCAGTGAAGGCACCGGCGAAGATCTGACCGAAGGCCCAGCCGATCTTGTCGGCATTCATGCCGATGATGACCAGCGCGGTCACAACATACAGAATGCCCATGAACGGCACGACCTTCTCGGTCACGCGAGCGATCGACTTCAGGCCGCCCACGATGACCATGAAGACAACGGTCGCAAAGACCAGGCCGGTGATCCAGCCGGGATAATCGCCGACGATACCCGCGATCTGCTGGTGCGCCTGGTTGGCCTGGAACATGTTGCCCCCGCCCAGCGCGCCAAGGATACAGAAGATCGAGAACAGGACCGCCAGGATCTTGCCCCCGGGCAGCCCCAGCTCGGCAAAGCCCTTGGACATGTAGTACATCGGGCCGCCCGAAACGGTGCCGTCCTCGTACTCGTTGCGGTACTTCACGCCCAGCGTACATTCGGTGAATTTCGACGCCATGCCCAGAAGGCCGGCGAGGATCATCCAGAAGGTCGCTCCGGGTCCGCCGATGCCGATCGCCACCGCGACGCCCGCGATGTTGCCCAAGCCGACCGTACCCGACAGCGCCGTTGCCAGCGCCTGGAAGTGACTGACCTCGCCCGCATCGTTGGGGTCGGAATAGTCACCTTTGACAAGGCTGATCGCATGGCCGAAGAACCGCATCTGCACAAAGGCGAAGTACAGCGTGAACACCGTTGCGGCCACGACCAGCCACAGCACGATCCACGGGAAGCTCGTGCCCGGAAGCGGCGCGAAGATGAAGCTGACGAAGGGGCCCGTCAGATTTGAGAAGGTCTGGTTGATCTTTTCGTCCAGACCGGGGGCCTCCTGCGCAAGTGCGGGGTTGGCCAGCAGGGCCGCGGCCGCACCGGACAGGCCCAGAGTTTTGATCGATTTCATGTCTGCTCCTCCCCTCAGTTTACGACCGTGACCGGGACGTCGGCATGCATGACCAGATTCTGGGTCGAGCTGCCGAAGATGCGTTTCTTGAACCCGTCGGCGGATGACCGGCCGACAACGATCTGCGATGCGCCGTTCTTGACGGTGATCGCGTTCAGCGTTTCGGCCACGTCACCATGCCGGACGACGCCGTGTGCGTTGAAGCCTTCGGCCTTCAGCGCTGCCACTGCGGGTTCGACCACGCGGCTGTTGGCAAGGGCGATCTCTTCCTCGCGCCGCTTGTGCCGCAGGGCGTTTTCCTCGGGCGTCTGGAATGTGTAGGGCGACCATTCGATGACATAGGCGACAATCAACTCGCACTCGCCGATCCGCTTTGCCAGGGTCTTGGCAAATTCGAGAGCACGTTCGCCGGTCTCTGTCCCGTCCAGTCCTATGACAATTTTCGTTGTCATCTCGTTCCTCCGTTTTTTGTTGATTTGGCCGAGGCCCGTGCCCCCGGCAGGGCAGCCGGATCCTGGAACTCATCGTCGAGACTGCCCTGTGGTCAAGTATCAGGAATAATCACTAGGGAAAGGGGATGATTTTGGTCTAATCTCAGGAAAAAATGCCGCTCCACCTAAAAATTGCAGGGAATTTGACTGATGGATAGGGATTTGGACAAGATCGACCAACGCATATTGGCCGAGCTGGAGGCCAATGGCCGCCTGCCCATAGTCGAACTGGCAGCGCGTGTAAACCTGACCAACACGCCCTGTTCTGAACGGGTGAAACGGCTTGAGAAAAACGGCTATATCACTGGCTACAGCGCGGTGATCGACAAAGAGAGGCTGGGGCTGGCGCACCTGACTGTGGTTCAGGTGTCACTGGCCGCCACGGCCGATCACTCTCTGGACCGGTTCAACGACGCTGTACGCCGGGTGCCCGAGATCGAGACCTGCCTGATGGTGGCGGGCTCATTCGACTATCTTCTGACGGTGCGTACACGCGACATCGCCCACTTCCGCATGGTGCTGGGCGACAAGATCAACAAGTTGCCGGGAATTCACCAGACAAGTTCCTTCACGGTCATGGAGACCGTGAAGGAACCCGTCGGGTCAAAGACACGTACCGCCTAAAGGCGCATCATTCCGGGTCGGTGGCGTAGATCAGGCGTTCGTCACAGGGCGCGACGCGCAGGATGTTGGTCGAGCCGGGTACGTTGAACGGCACGCCGGCGGTCACGACGATCTGGTCGGACTGGCTGGCAAAGCCGCTGGCGCGCGCCGCGCGGGCGGCATTGACCACCGCCCCCTTGAAGCGTTCCAGTTCCGGCGTCATCACGCAGTGGCACCCCCAGGACAGGCACAGCCGCCGCGCCGTGCCCCGCAGCGAGGTCATGGCGATGATCGGCACATGCGGTCGTTCGCGGGCGGTCAGCAGGGCGGTGGTGCCGCTTTGGGTAAAGCAGCAGATCGCCTTGATGTCGGTCTTCTCGGCGATCTCACGCGCTGCGGCGACGATGCCGTCGGCCACGGTCGTGCCCTTGGTGGCGCGCGAGGCGGCGATGATCTCGGCATAGGTCGGGTCGGCTTCGACCTCGATGGCGACCTGGTTCATGGTCTTGACCGCCTCGATCGGATAGGCGCCCGCGGCGGATTCGGCGCTGAGCATGATGGCGTCGGCGCCCTCATAGATCGCGGTCGCCACGTCGGAGACTTCGGCGCGCGTGGGCATCGGGCTTTCGATCATGCTTTCCAGCATCTGCGTCGCCACGATCACCGGCTTGGCCGCCGCACGGCAGCGGCGCACCAGGCGCTTCTGGATCGGCGGCACGGCCGAAACCGGCAGTTCGACCCCCAGATCGCCGCGCGCCACCATGATCCCGTCCGAGGCATCCAGGATTTCCTCAAAGGCCTCGACCGCGGCGGGCTTTTCAATCTTGGACAGGATGGCGGCGCGTCCATCGGCAAGGGTGCGGGCCTCGAACACGTCCTTGGCACGCTGCACGAAGCTGAGCGCCAGCCAGTCGACGCCCAGTTGGCAGACGAATTCCAGATCATCCCGGTCCTTTTCCGACAGGGCCGCCAGCGGCAGCACCACGTCGGGCACGTTCACGCCTTTGCGGTTCGAGATCGTGCCGCCGATCTCGACCTTGCAGTCGGCAAAATCGGCGCCGCATTTCTCGACGATCAGGCGGATCTTGCCGTCATTGACCAGCAGATGCGCGCCGGGCTCGAGCGCCTGGAAGATCTCGGGATGCGGTAGGCAGACGCGGGTGGCGTCCCCCGGCGCATCATCCAGATCAAGGCGGAACGGCGCACCTTCGACCAATTCCTCGGCGCTATTGGCAAAGACGCCCACGCGCAGCTTGGGTCCCTGCAGGTCGGCCAGAATGGCGATCGGGCGGTCCACGTCCTTTTCCACCTGCCGGATGATCCGGTGGCGTTCGCGAATCTCGTCATGACTGCCATGGCTCATGTTCAGGCGGAACACGTCGGCGCCGGCCTCGTGCAGCGCGCGGATCGTATCATAGTCGTTGGACGCCGGGCCCAGCGTCGCCACGATTTTCACATTTCTCAGGCGTCGCATCGCGCTTGCTCTCCTTGATGGCCAAATGTTACCGCAAACAGTGTTCGGGTCGCTTATTGCGCAATTCCCTTTCCGAGGCAACTGCCCTACACCTGCGACAAACAAGATGACAGGCTCATGACATACACTCCGTTTTACGTGCACGGGGCGGATCGCCCGTCCCGCTGGCTGATCACGTGCGACCACGCCACCAACACCGTACCACCGCAGATCAACGGCGGCGACCTCGGCCTTCCGCGTGAGGACATGGAGCGCCACATCGCCTATGACGTGGGCGCCTACGAGGTGTCGAAACATCTGGGCGAGATCCTGAACGCGCCGGTGATCGCGGCCAATTTCTCGCGGCTGGTGATCGACCCGAACCGGGGCGAGGACGACCCGACCCTGTTGATGAAGCTGTATGACGGGTCGATCATTCCGGCCAACCGTCATGCCGACGCCGCCGAGCGCGAACGGCGCCTGAACCTGTGCTATCGTCCTTATCACGAGGCGCTGGCCAAGATGGCCGCCCTGCCCCACGACGTGATCGTCTCGATGCATTCCTTCACGCGCCAGTTGCGGGGCCGCCCGCCGCGCCCGTGGCATGTCGGCATCCTGCACACCGCGGACGAGCGGTTCTCGGCCCCGCTGATCGACCGGCTGCGGGCCGAGGGGGATCTGTGCGTCGGCGTCAACGAACCCTATACCGGCGTGCTGCCGGGGGATGCGATCGACCGGCACGCCACCGCCTTTGGCCGCCCCAACGCACTGATCGAGCTGCGCAACGACCTGATCGCCGATCATGCCGGGCAACGCGCCTGGGCTGAGCGGCTGGCACCGATCCTGCAGGACGCGCTGGCCGCAAGCGGTCTGTAACGCTCGTAAAATCCGCGACCAAACGACGCCCGCTCTCTTGCGCGGCGCGCGGGCAATCCCCATTTTTTGGGGTGAAAGGAGGCCGTCATGACACCTGAAACCCTGACAGCCTTTTTCGGCTGGATGACCGTTCTGAACTTTGCGGTCCTGCTGCTGTCGACCCTGATGGTGGTGGCCCTGCAGGACCGCATTGCCGCCATTCACAGCCGCATGTTCCAGATGGACAAGGCCGAGGTCAGAAAGGCCTATTTCAAGTATCTTGCGAACTACAAGATCCTGACCCTGATCTTCTGCCTGATGCCCTGGATTGCCCTCAAGCTGGTCTGAACCGGCGCGTTGTGCAATGGTCACGGGCTTGCTAGGTCTGGATCAAATCCCTCAAACCGGAGCCCGACCATGGACCCCAAGACCGAGATCGAACTGCAGGCCGCCGCTTTCCGCCGCCTGCAAAAACACCTGATGCAGGACCGCACCGACGTTCAGAACATCGACATGATGAACCTGGCCGGGTTCTGCCGAAACTGCCTGGCGCGGTGGTATCAGGAGGCCGCCAATGAAAAAGGCATCGAAATGGGCAAGGACGAAGCCCGCAAGATTTTCTATGGCATGACCATGGATGAGTGGAAATCCAAATACCAGACCGAGGCCAGCCCCGAAAAACAGGCCGCCTTCAAGGTCGCGTTCGAGGAAAACGTCGGCAAAAAAGACTGACGCCAAAACAAAAAAGGCCCGCCAGATCGGCGGGCCTTGGTGTTCAGATCGCTGCTTTGCGGCTTTCGTCCAGATAAATCTCGCGCAGCCGCGTGGCGATCGGGCCGGGTGTACCGTCGCCCAGCGCTACGCCGTCGATCTCGACCACAGGCATTACGAAAGCGCTGGCCGAAGTGGTAAAAGCCTCGTCGGCCTCTTTTGCTTCGTCGATGGTGAACAGGCGCTCCTCGACTTCCATCTGCGCCTCGGCCGCCATGCGCAACACCGCCTTGCGGGTAATCCCGTGCAGGATGTCGTTCGACAGCGGGCGGGTGACGATCTTGCCGTTCTTGACGATATAGGCGTTGTTGCTGGTGCCTTCGGTGACATACCCGTCTTCGATCATCCAGGCATCGTCACACCCAGCGGCCTTGGCCATCATCTTGCCCATAGACGGGTACAACAGTTGCACCGTTTTAATGTCGCGGCGGCCCCAGCGGATATCCTCGATCGAGATGATCTTGGCCCCTTTCCTGGCCGCGGGGTTGTCAGCCAGACCGGGCTTGTTCTGAGTGAACAGCACCAGCGTCGGCTTGGTGTCGGCCGAGGGGAAGACGAAATCGCGGTCGCCGTCGCTGCCTCGGGTGACCTGCAGATAGACCAGCCCCTCGTTGATGCCGTTCAGCTCGACCAGCTTGCGATGGATTTCGAGCAGTTCGTCCTTGCTGCAGGGTTCGGCCATCTGCAATTCGTCCAGCGACCGCTTCAGGCGCACCGCGTGACCCTCGAAATCGATCAGCTTGCCATCCAGCACGCTGGTCACCTCATAGACGGCATCCGCCATCAGAAAGCCTCGGTCGAAGATCGAGACCTTGGCTTCGGTCTCGGGCAGGTATTCGCCGTTCACGTAAACGGTGCGGGTCATGTCATATCCTTCTCGTCCTTGGGCTGCGCCCATTCCTCGCCACAGCGCGTCACCCCCAGAGCGCCGCCTGCGGCGGGTGTACGCCGGCCTCGTCGAAAACCAGCGGTGTATCGCGGTCTTCGGCCAACAGAAGCGGGCCGTCAAGGTCCGTCACCAGCGCCCCCTGCGCCACCAGTGTCGCAGGCGCCATCGCCAGAGAGCTGCCGACCATGCAGCCCACCATGATGCCATAACCCTCGGCCTGCGCCGCGCGGCGCAATTCCAGCGCCTCGGTCAGACCGCCGGTCTTGTCCAGCTTGATGTTGATCACGTCATATTTGCCCTTCAAGCCGGGCAGGCTGGCGCGATCGTGGCAGCTCTCGTCGGCGCAGACCGGCACCGGGCGCTCCAGCCCGATCAGCGCCTCGTCATCGCCGGCGGGCAGCGGCTGTTCGACCAGCGCGACGCCCAAACGCACCAGATGCGGCGCCAGATCTGCATAGACCTCGGCCGACCAGCCCTCGTTGGCATCCACGATGATCCGGGCATCGGGCGCCCCGGCTCGCACGGCCTCAAGCCGCGGCATGTCGTCGGGCGTGCCCAGCTTGATCTTCAACAGCGGACGATGCGCATTCTTCGCCGCCTGCGCCCGCATCGCGTCGGGCGTATCCAGCGAAAGGGTATAGGCGGTAATCTCGGGCTTGGGTTCGGGCAGGCCGGCCAGTTCCCAAGCGCGCTTTCCCGCCTGCTTGGCCTCAAGGTCCCACAGAGCGCAATCGACCGCATTGCGCGCGGCACCGGCGGGCAGCAGGTCCATCAGCGACTGGCGCGTGAACGTGTCGGGCAAACCGCGGATCTCGGCCTGGACCGACTCCAGCGTTTCGTCATACCGGGCATAAGGCACACATTCGCCCCAGCCTTGATGCGCCCCATCCGTCAGGCGCACCGTCAATACCTTTGCCTCGGTCCGCGACCCGCGCGAGATGGTGAACACCTGCGCCAACTGGAACACATCACGAGAGACGTCGATCTGCACGCGCCCACTCCTTTGTCATTGCAGTTTCCAGCGCCGGAGGCGGGTACGCCCGCCATCGGCGCCCCGGTTGGATCACATCGCGGCCAGCGCGTCCACCAGCTTGCCCGCGCCGAACCGGTACGGATCCGTAGCCGGCAGGCCCATCTCGGCCTCGACCTTGGCGATGTAGGCTTTCGCGTCCTCCTCGCTTAGGTGCTGTGTGTTGATCGACACACCCGCGACCTGGCAGGCAGGGTTGGCGACGCGCGCCAAAGGCAGGGCCGTATCGCGCAGCTGCTCCAGCGTCGGCAGGGAATATTCCGGCAGACCGCGCATGTGGGTGCGGGTCGGCTCGTGGCACAGGACCAGAGCATCCGGCTGACCGCCATGGATCAGCGCCATGGTCACGCCGGAATACGAGACATGGAACAGCGACCCCTGCCCCTCGATGTGATCCCAGTGATCGGGATCGTTCTCGGGTGTCAGGTATTCGACGGAACCGGCCATGAAATCGGCCACCACGGCGTCAAGCGGAACGCCCTGCCCGGTGATCAGAATGCCGGTCTGGCCGGTGGCGCGGAAGGTCGATTTCATGCCGCGCTTGCGCATCTCGGCATCCATCGACATGGCCGTGTACATCTTGCCCACCGAACAATCAGTGCCCACCGCCAGACAGCGCTTGCCGTTGCGTTTGCGCCCGTTGGCAATCGGATAGCCCACGGTAGGGACGCGAACGTCATGCAGGGTGCAGCCATGAGTCTGGGCCGCGGCCACCAGATCGCCTTCGTCGCGCAGCAGGTTGTGCAGGCCCGAAGCCAGGTCATAGCCCATTTCCAGCGCGGCGATCAGGACCTCTTTCCAGGCCTGGCTGATGACGCCACCGCGGTTCGCGACACCGATCACCAACGTCTTGGCGCCGGCGGCCTTACCTTCGGCCAGGGTCATGTCGGTCAGGCCCAGATCGGCCTTGCAGCCCTCCATCCGCAGCTGACCCACGGCGTTTTCCGGGCGCCAGTCCCGAATGCCGATCGCGACCTTGGCGGCCAATTGGTCGGGGGCATCGCCCAAAAACAGCAGGTACGGTGTCTCGATCATCGCGCGCTCTCCTTTTCTTCCGCCCCAACCTATTGAAGGCCGTCAACGAGCGTTTCTCATTTTCCTCCGACCTGCCGCACATCGAACGGAGAATTTTGCAAGATTCCCCCGAATAGCGCAAAAAGCTTCGAAATTTTCAAAATGATGAAACTTTGACCGCCGCGTTCCGGGGGCTACGCACAGCTTTCTGCAACAGCATTGCCGCAACTGCACAATCAGGCTTGCGCAGGGTCGCGCAATTTAATACCCAATTGCCAACTGAAATCGTAATTTCATTACCCAGCGAGGTGCCGATGAGCTTTCGTATCCAACCCGCCGCCCCGGCGCGACCAAACCGCTGTCAGCTGTTCGGCCCCGGATCCAACACCAAGCTGTTCCCCAAGATGGCCGCCTCGGCTGCGGACGTGATCAACCTCGACCTAGAAGATTCGGTGGCCCCGTCCGACAAGGACACCGCCCGCGCCAACGTGATCGAGGCGCTGAACACCGTGGATTGGGGCAACAAGTACATGTCGGTGCGCATCAACGGGCTGGACACGCCCTATTGGTACCGCGACGTGGTGGACCTGCTGGAACAGGCCAGCGACCGGCTGGATCAGATCATGATCCCCAAAGTCGGCTGCGCAGAGGATGTCTATGCGGTTGACGCCTTGGTCACTGCGATTGAACGCGCAAAGGGCCGCACCAAGCCGATCAGCTTTGAAGTCATCATCGAATCCGCCGCCGGTATCGCCCATGTCGAGGAAATCGCGGCCTCCTCACCACGCCTGCAGGCCATGAGCCTGGGCGCGGCCGATTTCGCCGCCTCGATGGGGATGCAGACCACGGGAATCGGCGGCACGCAGGAAAACTACTACATGCTGCGCGAGGGCCAGAAATACTGGTCGGACCCGTGGCATTGGGCACAGGCTGCCATTGTGGCCGCCTGCCGCACCCATGGGGTGCTGCCGGTCGACGGGCCGTTCGGCGACTTCTCGGACGACGAAGGCTATATCGCGCAGGCGCGCCGTTCGGCGACGCTGGGCATGGTCGGCAAATGGGCGATCCACCCCAAGCAGATCGCGCTGGCCAATCAGGTCTTCACCCCGTCGGACGAGGCGGTGGCCGAAGCGCGCGAAATCCTGGCCGCGATGGAGCAAGCCAAGGCCAATGGCGAAGGCGCCACCGTCTACAAGGGGCGGTTGGTCGATATCGCCTCGATCAAGCAGGCCGAGGTGATCGTGGCACAGGCCGAGCTGATCGCCGCGAACGGTTGACCGACCCATCGCGCCCAAACGAAAAAAGGCACCCGATCGGGTGCCTTTTTTTGCAAGGTTCAAAGACCCTCAGCGGCCAAAAACGTCGTTTGGCGTCCAAGTGAATCGCTCGCCCTGCTTGCCCCATTTCATCATCAGGCAAGAGGTCCCGTATTTCTGGAAATAATTGATCTTGAGCGGATACCACCCGGCTTGCGGCACCTCGACCTCGGTGCGTTGGTTGGCCTCGCACCCTTGGCGCCCGTTGAAGTAGCCGATCTGCTGGCCGCCGACATAGGCATCGATCCCGTCATTCGACCAGGTTTCCAATTCATAGATGCCCGGCGAGTCAAAGCGGATGTAGCCCGTGATCTCTGCCGCCACGTTGTAGGCTTGATTGTAGGTCAGAACCGGGTCGCCCTCCTCGGTATCGCGATAATCAAGTCCCCGCAGCGGCGCGCCCGGCTGGGCCTTCTTCATCATCTGCTTGGCCTTGGTGACTGTTTGAATCTTGCGCGGCGGATTGCCCTCCCACGCATATTTCACGTTCAACCCGGACTTCAGTCCCGAAGGTTGCGGATTGGCGGGCTGCAGCTTCAGCGGCGCGGCGTAGGACGCGCCTGCCACAAGTGCAACGACCGCGGCAGCCACCCCCTTGCAAAAAACGTTCATCGTCATCTCCCTGATCTGCGCCGCTTGAACCAGGCCCAGGTTGATTGCGGCGATCTGCTTTGCGCCCAGACTACGGCGGGCCGGACTTTGCTGCAAGGCGCTGCGCCCATCCACCTGGCGATGGTTGCGTGAATTTGCCGCCCGCGCGGGACAAGCCGAGTTGCATCCGGGGCGACCTCGGGTCATATAGCGTGGAACTTTCGCGTTGAGAGGCGTCATGACCCAGTATCTGGATTTCGAAAAACCGCTGGCCGAGATCGAAGGCAAGGCCGAAGAGCTGCGCGCCCTGGCCCGCGCCAACGAAGAGATGGACGTGACCGAGGAAGCCGCTGCGCTGGACGCCAAGGCGGCCAAGCTGCTGGACGAGCTGTACCGGGACCTGACCCCCTGGCGGAAATGCCAGGTGGCCCGTCACCCCGAACGCCCCCATTGCAAGGACTATGTCGAGGCCCTGTTCACCGAGTTCACGCCCTTGGCCGGCGACCGCAACTTTGCCGACGACCTGGCGGTGATCGGCGGGCTGGCGCGGTTCAACGACCGGCCGGTGATGGTGATCGGACACGAGAAGGGCTCGGACACCAAATCGCGGATCGAGCGCAATTTCGGCATGGCCCGCCCCGAAGGCTATCGCAAGGCGGTGCGCCTGATGGACCTGGCCAACCGGTTCGGCCTGCCGGTGATCACGCTGGTGGATACGGCCGGCGCCTATCCCGGCAAGGGCGCAGAAGAGCGCGGCCAGTCCGAGGCGATTGCCCGGTCAACCGAGATGTGCCTGAAGATCGGAGTACCGCTGGTGTCGGTAATCATCGGCGAAGGGGGCTCGGGCGGTGCGGTGGCCTTTGCCACGGCCAACCGGGTCGCGATGCTGGAACACTCGATCTATTCGGTGATCTCGCCCGAGGGCTGCGCGTCGATCCTGTGGAAAGACGCCGAGAAGATGCGTGAAGCCGCCGAGGCGCTGCGCCTGACCGCGCAGGACCTACACAAGTTGGGCGTCTGCGACCGGATCATCCCCGAACCCAAGGGCGGTGCGCATCGCGATCGTCCGGCCACGATCAAGGCTGTGGGCAAGGCAATTGCCGACATGCTGAAAGAGCTGGACGGCAAGGATGCCGCCGTGCTGATCAAGGACCGGCGTCAGAAATTCCTGGATCTGGGCTCCAAGGGGCTGGCGGCCTGAGCCATCAGCCGCCCAGCGCCCGCAAAAGGCTGACCGAGGGTACACCCGTCACCGGCAGGCCGCTGGCGCGCTGATAGGCGCTGATGGCGGCCTTGGTGTTGTTCCCGATCACCCCGTCCGCGCCCTGCGTATCATAGCCCGCGGCCGTCAAACGGCGCTGCAGCGTCTTGCGGTCCTCGAGCGTCAGACCATTTTCATCCGGTCCGAATGACGCCTGGAACGGCCCTCCGCCCGCTATCCGGTCGGCCAGATGCCCGACGCCGATCGCATAGCTGTCGGAGTTGTTGTAGCGCTTGATCACCTGGAAATTGCGGAACACGGCAATGCGGGGTCCGGGTTTCTGCGGCTGCAGGATAGCGACAGGCGTACCAGAACTGGCGGGCGGTGATCCGACCTCGCCACCCCAAGGCTGGCCCCGCACCCAGCCCGCGCGCGACAGGTAGGCCGCCGTCGAGGCCAGCGAATCCGTCGGGTCGTCGGACCAGATGTCTCGCCGCCCGTCACCTGTGAAATCGACCGCATAGGCCAGGTACGAGGTTGGGATGAACTGCGTATGCCCCATGGCGCCCGCCCAGCTGCCGGCCATCGTGTCGGGCGTCGTGTCACCGTTCTGCAGGATCTTCAGCGCCGCGATCAGCTGCTTTTCAAAGAACGCGCCCCGCCGGCCATCATAGGCCAGCGTCGACAGGGCCGAGATCACCGGCACGTCACCGCGCCGCTCGCCATACCGGCTTTCCAACCCCCAGATGGCCACGACGATTTCCTTGTCCACGCCATAGCGCGATTCGATCTGGGTCAGCGTGCCATTGTGACGCTGCAGCATCTGGCGGCCCTTGCTGATTCGCTCGTCCGAAGCGGCGATGGCCAGATAGTCCTCGAGCGAGCGCTTGAACTCGACCTGATTGCGGTCGCGCTCGATCACGTCGGGCAGATACCCCGCGCCTCGGAATGCCCGGTCGATGGTCGCCTGCGAGATCCCCTGACCGGCCGCGCGGGCCTTGAAACCGGCAACCCAGGCGTCCCAGCCGGCGTTGGGCACCGGCTGCATCCGCGTGACCGTGGCGTGGGTCTGCGTCGTCCCGCCCGCGCAGGCCGTCAGCAGGCCGAAGCCCAGCCCCAGTGCAAACATCCGTCGATCGATCATGGCTGGCATCTGCTCTTGTTCGTTGTTGCCGCCAGCCTAGCGCAACCGCCCTTCCGACGCCAGCTTGGCGCCGTGCGGCCAGCCAGATTTGCGCCTCTGCGCAGGTCTTTGCTCAGCTGACCAGCAGACGCAGACCCTGAGTGACGTCCGAGCGTACCGCCAGCCGCAGGCCAGGCTCGTCCCCGGCCTTGAGCGCGGCGATGATCAGCTTGTGATAATGCGGCGGTTCGGTCCGGCGCAAGCGGCCATAAAGCGCCCGCATGGTCGGCCCCAGCTGCAGCCAGACGGTTTCCGCCATGGCCAGCATCGCCGGCGCTTGTGCGCGCAAGTACAGCGTGCGGTGGAATTCGAGATTGGCGCGGATATAGCCCACCGCATCACGCTTGGTCACCATTTCCGCGACCGACATGTTGATGCTCTGCAGCCGGTCGATCAGGGCCATGTGGGCCCGCGGCAGGGCGCGGCTGGCCAGTTCGACCTCGAGCAGCGCCCGCAGGGCGGCCAGCTCCTCGATCCGGTCGTTGCTGAGCTCGGGCGTCGACACCCGCCCCGAACTGGACAGAAACAACGCTCCCTCGGCCACCAGCCGGCGCACCGCCTCGCGCGCGGGGGTCATCGAAACATCGAATTCCTTGCCGATGCCGCGCAGGGTCAGGGCCTGCCCCGGCGCGATTTCGCCGTGCATGATGCGCGACCGCAAGGCGCGATAGACCTGGTCATGGGTGGCGGATTGCGAGTCGGGGTTTCGGGCGGTCTGCATGGCTCCATGTGATCACAAATCCCGACGGGGTCAACCGGAGCCTGCCTCGAACCGGTACCGGTGCAGTTCGGCCCCGTTGTCGCGCAGCCAGCGCCGCGGTGCTTGATATGGGCCGAACAGACGCTCGACCTGCGTCCAGAACGCCGGCGAATGGTTCATCTCGGCCAGATGGGCCACCTCGTGCGCGGCGACATAGTGCAGAACCTCGGGCGGGGCCAGAATCAGCCGCCAGGAAAACATCAAGCCACCCGCCGAACTGCACGACCCCCAACGCGAGCGCGTATCGCGCAGGGTGAGGCTGGAATAAGCCCGGCCCAGCATCGCGGCATAGTCATCGCAGGCCCCGGTCAGGCGATCCCGCGCCAGCTCTTTCAGGAACCGGGCCAGCCGCCGGGCCTCGGCCCCCTCGGGCACGGCAATCCGGTCCGCCTCCAGGACGACGCGCCGCCTCTCCGCAGGCACGATTCGCCGGGGCACCCCCTCGACCGGCAGTGTCTGGCCGAATTGAATGACCGCCGGCTCGGGACGGGCGCGAAGATGCTGGCGGATCCAGTCTTCTTTCGTGCGAGCAAAGCCGATCGCCTCGGATTCGGGAACGCTCTGCGGGTAGGTCAGCGTAACCCGGCCGTCCAATTGCGAGATTCGCAGGCTGATGCGGCGCGCGCGCGCCGATTTCCGAAGCGTCAGGGCGACAGGCGGGTGGCCGGGCAGTGAATGTCGCCCCATGGTGCATTCTCCTTGGCGCAAAGGCTTTGACAGTGCCCGCCGCATGTGGCAGGTGACCTGAATCGTTGATACGACTCACCTGATATCAAGGGGAATTGACATGCCCAAGGAAGAATGGGGCGTAAAGCGCGTTTGCCCGACCACCGGAAAGCGGTTTTACGACCTGAACAAGGACCCGATCATCAGCCCCTACACCGGCGAGATCGTTGAATTGGAAACCGGCAAGAGCCGGATGATCGCGGCGGATGCCGAAGATGCCGCATCCGTCAAGGCCCGCGAGGCCGCGTCGGATGACGACCTGGTACTGGACGATGACGACGCCGTCGATGTCGATCTGGACGACGACATCCTGGAAGACGATGACGATGACAACGTCTCGTTGGACGACATCACCGACGTCGCGTCGGAAGATGAAGATTCCTGAATTGGCGTGGGCGGCACCCGGTGCCGCCCCGCCCGGATCGGCGCATCGGATCGAACATCGACTTTTTTGACAGATTTTCGATTTTTGCTCTTGCACTCACCGACGCCGTTTCATAAACGTCCGTCCACCGCCACGGCGGTACCGGAATGGGGCCTTAGCTCAGTTGGGAGAGCGCTTGCATGGCATGCAAGAGGTCAGGGGTTCGACTCCCCTAGGCTCCACCAAATTTTTCCGCAAAACCCGCTATCCGACCGTCGATGAGCCCATTTGGGCTTTTGGACGCGGTTACCAAGGTCGACGCCCGTTCTGACGTGACCGGCGCGTTCGGAACCGGTGTGGTGTGGCCTACGCCAAGCGGCCTGAGAACGTGACCGACGGCGACTTGCCAGCCGCCGCCCGTCAGCCAGGCACGTACCCTTGTGCCCTAGAACAGCTGAAGATCCTTTGCTCCGCTGCGGATCTCGGCGAGGTTCGGCATGTTCTGAACGACCACCGGCGCCGGAACTGTTCCAGGCATCGCCACGGTCGGTTTCGCCGCGACTGCCTTGCCGAAGGCCGGGCGTTCCAGCTCTCCGCGTATATCCAGCAGCAAGGTCTTGTGGTCGGGCATCGTCTTGAGGATCTTTGCAAGATCCATCTTGGCCCCTTTCCACCACTGGAACCAGATCGGCTTTTTCAGCGGCCGCAGACGTTCGCGAATGCCGGGGCCGTATCCGGTGTCATAGACCTGCTTGCCCAGCAGAACCGTTTGATAGACACGATAGTCGAACAGGGTGGCGAATTCGATGTCGCGCTCTAGGGGCAGACGATTCTGCCACAGGTCGAGATTTTCGGCCAACCGATCCGGCACTTTCAACTGAGTGCGCGCGTCGATCCAGTACTGGTCATCCGTGCGATTGCCCAGACGATAATGCAGGCAGATGAACTCCAGAACCTCGTCATAGAGCTTGTTCATCTGCCGGTTGTACCGTGTCCTCAAAGAGGGCTCGATGGCCTTGGTCGGCAGATGTTCGGCAAACCAGCGCACCGCGTGATCGATCATGTGGATCGCGGTGCTCTCGAGCGGTTCGATGAACCCGCCCGCCAGACCGATCGCCACGCAGTTCTTGACCCAGGCGTTGCGCACGCGTCCGATCCGCATCGGGATCACGCGCGGAGTCGCGCCTTTGCCGCTGTCCCCCAACCATTCCAGGTACTCATCCGCCGCCTGATCGTCGGTCCGATGCGCCGAGGAAAACACATAGCCGGTGCCCACGCGGTTGAACAGCGGCACCCGCCATGTCCACCCGGCACCAAGGGCAGTGGCGCGCGTCAGGCTTTCGATCTTGTCCGGGTCGGGGTGTTCGATCTGCAACGCCATCGCGCGGTCGTTGGGCAGGTAATCCGAATAGTCCATGAAAGGTTCGCCAAGCGCCTGGTTGATGATCAGGCCGCGGAACCCGGTACAGTCGATGACCATTTCGATGTCATGACGGCCCTTGCGTTCGAGCATCAGGTGGCTGACATTTCCCTGCTCGTCCAGTTCGACCGACTGCACCTCGTCCTGGATGTGCTCGACGCCGCGCTTGGTGCAGACCTTGGTCAGCATCCCGGCAAATTTGACGGCATCCAGGTGATAGGCATACCCGAACCGCTGCTCGAACTCCGGCTGCCCCAGCGGCCGCGCGCCCTTGCACAGGCGACCCAGATCATCATGCGGTGCGATCGACTGGGTAAAATCCCGATCACCATTCCCGAAACGCAGGAAATATTCGGCGGCGTCCAGCCCCTCGATCATCTGGCCGTGGGCAAAGGGGTTCACATAGTCGATGCGATTGCCCTTGGCATCCTTGTTCCAGTTGCAGAACTTGACGCCCAGCTTGAAGGACGCATTGGTCTCGCGGAAGAAATCCCGCTCGGAAATGCCGGCCTGACGCAGCGTGACCGGCATCCGCGGCACGGTAGCCTCGCCAACGCCGACGGTTGCGATATTGGGGCTTTCGATCAAGCAGATACGCGGCCGGTCCTTTGGCGCCGATGTGCGTGAGAACACCATCTCAAGGATAAGCGCGGTCATCCAGCCTGCCGTGCCACCACCAACGATGGTGATTTTGCTCAAACGGTTGTTCATGTGGTTCTGTCCCTGTTGGTTTTATTTTTGGGCGTTATAGCAGCATATCCCGCTTCCACGAAGCATCAAGGTTGGCCGCGAGCCGATGGGCGGGCCCTTGAGCAAAACGGTTCGTCTGAACAGGAAAGCCAAGTGCCTGAAGCGGCGTGCCGGTCAATGACAGGGGCACCCCGAAGGATATTCATAGGGCGCGGAATCTTTCGCCGCCGTAAATCTTGGCCCGCCGGAGGTTGGGCTGTTTCCAGCTCCAGCACTCTGCACAACCGGTCTTCACACGGACCGCGCATATCAATGGGTGTGCTTCATCCAGCAGGATATGACAGCGAAGTGGAGCATGCCCGCTTTCGTCGACGGACCGACGCGCGGTCGATCAACACACGCTCCACTTGCATAATTTTTGTTTCTCACTGCAGATGCGTTGACCAATCTTGGTGATGATGTACGCGCGCAGGTATGCCTGTCTTTCGAGATCTACGCTACTCCGAACTCTGACAGTCGGCATTTTTTGCTGGAAATGCGTCGCTGAAAGTAAGGCGCTTACACCTAATGCGGGATGGTCCGCTGCGCTTACGAGGTCCGGCTCATTCTTCCTGCGATTGCCCCTTGAAACCCGGCCCTGAAAGACTCACCGGTTCCTTAGCTCAACTGGATAGAGCTACAATAGCGCCCAATTCACGTACCTGATTGATATTAAATGGCTAAAAACTGGTAATATCACCACAAAATTACCAAGTTGACTTGTCTACTGACATTGTCAATAAAAGCTCACCTGCGCCCACGTAATTCAACTGGATAGAATATCCGACTTCTAATCGGGCTGTTGGGGGTTCGAGTCCTCCCGTGGGCGCCACTTAACTAATTCTGCTGACGTTCGACATCCAAAGTCCGTTTTTCCGACAAAAAACGGGTTTTCTGGCGTGCCCACTTCGTGGTGGTCTGGTTTGATTGTTAGTTCATCGTGGGCCTCAACGACACCTTGGAAGCGGTTCTCAGCCAGCAGAGAGGCCAGAACATGTAAGTCTTTTGCCGCCGCGCAATCCGGCCAAATCGGCAGCACAGCCAGCAACACGAAGACCCAAATATGAACGATAGGACGTTTCTTCATGTTCGCGTTCTCACCAAAATCACCGGGTTCAAGGCTCTGCGCAGGTAAAGCTTGCCGGATCGCGAGGATCGCCCGCACCGTCATACTGCGCCACTTTTGGATAGGCACATACGGGACGCGCGCCGGTACCGTGACCCAATGTCTCGCGCCAGACCGCCAACACGCTGTTGGGCGCAACTCCGGTTTCCACCCACTCATCGATCACGTCGAGATAATCGACCCAATCCGGGCCTATACCGCCGGAACAGTGATCCACACCCGGCATGATGAACAACCGCACGTCATCCAAGGCACTGGGGTCATTTGCCAATACTTCTTCATAATACTGGATCGTGCCATAGGCAGTTGCTGCCATGTCGTTCCACGAGTTGAAAAGCAACAACTTGCCGCCGTGGTCTCGAAATGCCGCAAGGTCGGGGTCAGTTGCATTCAAGGTCTGCGCGGCCGTCTTCACATCTTCGCGGAAAGTATCCCAGTCCTGTTCGGCATAACTCCAGTCAGGGTCGTGATAGACAAGGTATTGCAAAACCCCATTGCCGAACCCGAACAAAGCGTTTGGCATTGGCGGCAATTCAAATCCGCCCGCCGTTTCTACGCCCTCCTGGAAATGGCTCAGGTCCATGCCCACGTCCAGACCGCCAGTCATCCAGTTCCCCCAGCCTGACGGGCTAAGCTCACCGCCCACAGGGAACCCCGGAAAGAGCTGCCCTTGCGGGTCCTTCGGACCATCGTAAATGGCATTGGCAGCGGCGATCTGCTCTTCAGACAGACAACCGCTGTTCTGACCCTCGGTACAAGCCAATGTGGATACATCGAAGTCGCATTGGCGCGGGTCCATGAGGATGCCATCCTCAATGCCATCCAACGCATCGCATTAGGTCAGAACGGCCTCCCCAATCAGTTGCTGATCCTCAGGCCCAATCACGGCGCGCCCGAGATCGTTGGGGTCAGGGAACATGGCTTGGCTGATCAGCACCGCACCGGCACCCAGCGCGTGGGTCCAGTTATAGGCCGGCGCGCCTGCAACGATACCGTCGAAATCGTCCGGATAGCGCTGTGACTCCATCATTCCCTGCCCGCCGCCGCGCGAACATCCAATGAAAAGGTCGCGGGCACTGGGCTTTCCGTAATATTCCGCTGTCAGCGCCTTGGCCGTGACTGCCGTTCGATGCACGGCTTGGTGGCCAAAGCTTACGACTCGCTCAAGGTTGTTCAGGGCCCAGCTTGCGTCGATTGGGTGACCTTGATGGCCAGTGTCGGTACCCACCGTGGCATAGCCTTTCTGCAACGCACCATAGGCCAAAGCCACGTTGACGACCGAACCGACGAAACCACCACCACCTCCCATGACAAATTTTCCATTCCACATGTCCGGCAACAAAAGCTCGAAATTGGTCTCGGTCCCGATCACCCCTGCAACCTTGCAATGAGCAACCGGTTCCGGCAGTTGCTGCACCGTTAGATATTTCACATCGGGAAGTGGTGGCAGCGTATCCACGCTACACTCGGATTGAGCCCATGCTGTTTGCGATATCGGAACAACCAAACTTGCCAAAACCATTTTTCTAAAAAAATTCACTAATCTTCCCCCGTTTTGCGCAAACGCAAAGAATTCTGCACGTTGGCAAAAATATCAAAATGATATGTGTCAAAGAATTTTCCGAATCAAAGCGTGGCAGTCCATGTCCACGTAAGGCTCTTGCCAATGACTTGACCTGATCAACGAAAACTATTCGGCGCTTTTCTTGCTGAAACCACGTTTGTTCAGGAGAGCCCCAAGAAAGTTCTACGGGCTACCTGTCACAGAATTGCCACACACCCATTTACCGCTCCTGTTGCTTCCATAGTACTTCCACGGGAGTTGGCGGAACGCCGAAAGCCCCGCGTGATGCGAGGCTAAACGTTTGTTTCTGCGAGGATATATTGGTTGCGGGGAGAGGATTTGAACCTCTGACCTTCAGGTTATGAGCCTGACGAGCTACCTGGCTGCTCCACCCCGCGCCATTTTTTTGGCGTTCGGCCTGCAGAGATTTT